>CAYWLQ010000123.1:0-17280 GCA_964458775.1 uncultured Myxococcales bacterium
TAAGCTCCTTTAGTTCAACATTCTGCGGAGAACAGTGTTTTAGAAAAACATATGCAAACTCTATTTGACTATCATCAAGAGACAACCACCGATGTGCCCATTCTATTGTTTGGCGTTTCAGTTCTTCAAATATTTCGGGTTTGACTTGAACATGTTCAAACGGAAATGGGTCTCGCAATACCTGTTCCATACTCTTGGTAAGCTCCTTCTTGTCTTGCAATATTGTTTTTGTAATAGGTCTTTCTTTTAGCCTGCCAATGCTCTTATTGCGACGGCTGTGCTTAGAGCCTCTCCTCCGAAAAACAAATTGGAGCTGCCGTATTTAAAAAAAGACTCTGCGGGCAGGCTTCCGTTTGCGTTTTGATGTTCTATTATATTTATCTTATGTTGCGGATTGCTTATGCCGATATTGTTCATTGCAGCAACTCTAAAGGTAAAATCTAAAAAGGGTTCGGTTAAATTTTCTCTTTGTTTTAGTTCTTGTATAAGCAGGTCCCCAAAACGACTATTCGCCTTGTCGTAGTCTCTGACGAGTCTGGACAAAAAATATAAAAAAACATCAGGAGACGGATAATACCTTGTTCCGTTAAGATATTTTTTTTGTACCAAACGGTCAAAAACGTAGTCTTCAGACGGACGAGCTTTATCTTGTAAAGATAATCTATATAGACAGTGCAAAATATTTACCAAAACACATGCATCTATTCGACCTTCATGTTTGCCGGCCGGCTTTTCGTAAACTTCTATTATTCCCGAATCACATGTATTGGTGACCATTTTTTCAACAGCGTCAGGCATTGATGAAGGCATTATATTATAATCGAGAAGAATTGAATAACCTACTGCCGTGCAATCGGTATCAGCTGCCAGTAAATTGTGATCGCCAAAAAAATGCATAAACCCATTCTTGTTGATTGCTCGATTTACAATTTTAGGTATTTCTTCAAAAAACACCGGTGTCAGTGCGGAATCGTTTAAACAGTTATAGACAATCATGGTCGTAAAAACTTCGGGCGGTGACGGTTGACGATTATTGAAGTATCCATCCGGAGCAATATAACTGGGAAAACCGTCGGTTGGGTCAAATATTTTGGTTAGGTATGCAAGAGCCGAATCTATCTCAGTTTGATAGTCTTCCATCCATGCTTTTGCCGGAAGGCGGGATGTTTTTTTGTCAGAAGAACAAAAGTCACAGTTAAGTTTTTCTAAGTCATAGTTCATTCCGGTTTCCCTATAGTACATCAAGTAGACCTCCTCATGGATGACTGCTTTTATGAGAACAAACTATGCATAGTTTGTTTTTGTAAAAACTTCATAGTACCTAAATACTATGAATAGTTGATCTTGCAACTTGGCTGCGTTGATTTCTTATAAGCAGTCCCCAAAAGGCGGTTACAAAAATAAGATAGATGTAGATTCTTTGGTAGTACTTGCACGATTGTCAACACATGCTAATTTGATGGTAGATTTGTGAGAAATCACATGTTGTTTTTTAATTTTAACAAAAAACAATGAAGCATCAAATTGTGCGCGGTGACCTATTATCATTAATGCATTAAATTTGTTTCGCATTCGATATCTGTTTTACTCAACCGCTTCTCACAAATCATAATAGTGTTGCGTCCCGTTATTTTTGCTTACAGGGGAGGTATCAATGAAGGAAAAAATTTTAATAGTAGACGATACAAGAACTATTCGTTTTCAACTTCGGCAGCTTCTTTTAAAAAACGGCTATGAAATAGATGAAGCTGTTGACGGACAGGACGCCCTGGAAAAAATCAGATTAAAGAGGCCGGATATTGTTTTGATGGATATCATGATGCCCAACATGGATGGAATAGAATGCTGTAGAACAATCAAGTCAACGCCGGGATACTCTACCATCAAAGTTATTATGGTTACAACAAAGGGAGAGTTCGATAAGTTTCAGGCTGCATTTCGAGCACACTGTGACGATTTTGTAACCAAACCGGTTGCGGAGCACGAACTTCTAGAAAAAATTGATGATCTGACAAAAATGCTGAGGGCAAGGGCTACACTTAGAGGTCTTTAGTAAAGAACGAGGAGTAACATTCATTCAACGGGGTTCCAAATAGTTTCTAAGCGCTTCAAAAGAGCTCTCTCTGCCGAGGAAATTCTTAGCCATGTCTTCGGCATCTACCGTTCCTCCCGGTTCCAGTATATATCGCCTATACTCTGATGCGATCTTTGGATTCATCAGACCCTCGGCCTGAAATCTTGTAAACATATCTTCTGATAAGGCAAGGGACCACATATAGGTATAGTAGGCTGAGCTGTAACCCTCTAAATGTCCAAAACCGGCGTAGATATAAGTGTTTTGTTCGTACGGATAGGGACTGTACTTTTTTTGCATATCCATTACGACTTCTAAAAGATTGAGGTTCTCGGGATCCACTGAGTGATAGGTAAAAGAAAGTCCCGCAAAATACATTTGACGCATGACATGAACACCTCTACCGAATTCTTCAGCTGCTTTCATTTTTTCAACCAGGTCTTTGGGAATAACTTCTCCTGTTTGATAATGCACGGCAAATCGGCTTAGAATCTGATGTTCCCAAGCCCAGTTTTCAAAAATCTGAGACGGCACTTCGATAAAATCTCCTTCGCAGGAAATACCTGACATGGTTACCCAGGCATGACGCCCGGCAAGAATCTGATGCATGAGGTGTCCGAATTCATGAAAAATGGTAACAACCTGATCGTGCTCCAAAAGCGCCGGCGTATCTTTTGAAGGTTTGGGAAAATTGCAGACCAGACTCGCAGAGGGTATTTGCCTTTCCGTTATCCCGGGCAGCATGCCGAATTCAGCTGCATGGCCGTATTTTCCGTCTCTTGGATGCATGTCCAAATAAATGCGACCCGCTATTTCTCCGTTTTCGAGCATATTATAAGCTTGAACGTCTTCGTGCCATACCTTAGCATTGTCAATTCGCTCAAAGACTACGCCGTAAAGTTCACCGATGAGATCAAGAATGCCTTTGATGACTCGATCATATTCAAAGTAGGCGCGCAGAGCTTTGGAGTCCACACCGAATCTCTCAGCCTTTATTTGATTTACATAATAAAACCTATCCCACGAACGGATTGTATCAGCTTCTTTTATGTCCTTTTGTTTTCTTTCTAGAAGCTCCTTCAGCTCTTCTTTCATTCGCGGTCTGGCAATATCGGCAACTTTGTCTATGAATTCAGAAATTATTTCAGGTTTGTTTGCCATCATATCCGCAGCGTTGTAAGCAACCCAATTTTGATATCCGAGAATGCCCGCAATTTCTTTTCTCAAGGTAAGTAACTTGGTCAAGTTTGCATCATTGGCCGGATATCCCTTTTGCAGATGAGCGGTAACCATTCGCCGGCGAACATCTTCTTGGTTCGCATAATTTACGACCGGAGTAAAATCAGGACCGTCAGTAGTAAATTTGTAGGTTCCGTCTTCTTGAAGCCTCGGATTTAGCAGTTCTTCGGGAAGACCCGAAGTTTCTTCCTTGGACAAATATATCGATTTTCGATCTTCCCTTATTATTCGACTGAAGTCCTGCCCTGTCTTAACCGCCTCTTCTCTCAATAAGGCCAAACGAGCTCTGGTTTCTTCATCTTTGTCTACACCGGAAAGTCGATAGTCCCTTAAAAGCAGCTTTACAAATCGCTGAGCCGGCAAATCCAAACCAGATACATCCGTTGCCGCCAACGCATCATATACCTCTCTGTCCAATTCAAAGGCAGAAACAAATTTCATAACTTCTTGCTGTCCGGCCTCGGCGGCATTCCGAACAGACTCCTCAGGATGAACATTGGAGAACAGTTCTGACAATGCCAAAAAAGAATGCAGCTCAATCAACAAATCATTTATCGGCTCCAAAGTGTTCTCTTTGGTTCGAGGTTCATCTTTTATGTCCAGAACTTTCTGACGAAGGGACATTGCTTTTTCAAGAGCATTTTTACATGCAATTGAGACTTCACTATCGGTATTCCAAATTGAAGGTTCAATATTTATCGCAGTTTTCATGGTTAGAGTTTCCTTTTTTATTTCTTTTCGAATAATAATATCGCTTCAATCTATCACAGCGAATTTGCTGTGTCAGCGCCTTGAGGATGAAATCTTGATAATCGGTATTAAGAACTGTCTAACACAAACGATATATGAATAGGCATATCTAAAACGCCTGTAAATCCGCGAGGACTAAATGAAAAAAAACAACCGACTGCTATTTTTTTTAATTATCGGCATTATTCTTACGCAGGCCCTATTTATTGTATCCTGCGAAAATGACATCAGCATTGATACGGACGAAGACAACAGCACTGAATCAGATTCCGAAATCAATACAGGAGGAGACGCCGATACCGACTCTTATACCGACTCTGATACCGACTCTGATACCGACTCTGATACTGACTCTGACACTGACTCTGACTCTGACTCCGACACTGACTCTGATATTGTCTCTGATACCGACTCTGACACTGATGAAACAATGGTCTTTACCGATGACATTATTCCAATAGAAGATCTGCCGTGGCCGGAAGAAGAAACACCGATTGTAAAATGCGTTGATCCTTACGGTCCTTTTGAAGAACCGGAGCTTGCTGCTCCGAGCGGCGATATTGTTTTGAAACCGTCCGCTCTAATGCAACCCGTTGCTGTCGAAGAGCGCATTGAAATAGAAGTAAAAAAAGCGGGACAAAGTGAGACCGATGCTTCTTTTAACGGGGAACTCATCATGGATGCGGGTTCTAATGCAGCGGTACTCCATCTGGATATGGCGGTAAACGGCAAATCTTATGCAGTTGTGCGCTTTGAGACTTCGGGAATACACAAACTAACTGTTTCTGTACGAGACGAAAACGATGCACGGAAAGGCACAGCAGATATCGAGGCATATGTAACACAATTGCCTGTTTTTGAAATGACGATTGAAGAAGCAGATTTTCAAACTATCTGGAATGACCATTACGAAAAAATTAAGGTGCCTGCCGTCTTAACCGTAGACGGCGAAAGCTACAGCACAACAGTTAGAATCCACGGCGGTTCAAGTCGCGACTATCCGAAAAAATCTTTTAGGTTTGACTTGGATGACGGCCTAATGCTGCCGGATACTCACGATCACATCATTGTGAGAGCAGATTGGAACGACAAATCTTTATTGAGAAATTATCTGGGTTTGGAAACCGTTAGAAATGCTACCTGGCTTATGACTCCGCGTGCGGAAATGGTTCATTTTAGAGTTAACGAAAAATATTACGGAGTTATGTGGAGAGTGGAACGAATAGGAGGAGATTTTTTAAGAACCAGAGGACTAAACAACACCACCGCTTCCATGTACGAAGCCGATCCGGCACTCATGTGTTCGATTCCGGGAGGCAATCTTACCCCTTTTGAAACCATAGAGGAATATACCTGTGTATACGATGAACAAAAGGGAGAACAGAACTACAAAGATTTACTTGAACTGATAGAACATACACTTCAGCTTCCTGACGAAGAATTTGAAGAGGTCATAAACAATGTGGTCAACGTCAACGACATGCTGGTGTATTGGGCGGTAATGGCGGTAATTCAAAACCACGATCACATCAAAAAGAACTATTACCTTTACCGAGATCCGAGCTTGGATGATGACCGATGGACAATCTTTCCCTGGGACTTGGAATTAACCTTAGGTCATTTGTGGACCGAAGAATTCGATGTATTGGATGAAAGTATTTTCACCGACGAACCGTTGGATTTTGGAGTATGCCCCGGATTCTGTAATATGCTCTTTTCAAGATTGTACGGTGTAGAAAACTACAGGTATAGATTTTGGGAAATAGTAGAGCACATTCTGGAAACAACTTTCACTTTCGATTTCATTCATAATCGCATCGACAACATGTTGTGCAGAGGCACACCCGATATTCTGGCTGATAAGAAAAAAAGAGCTTCCAATGAAGAGTATCTGCAAAGAGTTGATGAGATTCTATTCTTTGTAGAAGAAAGACGAAAATTTATTGAGGCATCAGTGGATGATCCTGAAATGTGATTCAATAAGTAACTGCGTACACTTATTTTCCGGACCTTCCCCTTATAGAAAACTTCTAACCAAGGACACCAGTGCTTCGTTTCCGAGTGAAGCATTTATGTCTTTCGGAAGCTTTAGTAATCGCCATTTAACTGTCCATGTTTTCGTTTCGCCGGGAGCTATTGATTCGTATGCGCCCTGCTGTTCTACTTCTACGTATTCTTTTACTGCATATATTTCAATTTCGGCCTCACCGGGTGCGCGTTTTTCGTCGGTCTGATCTTCGAAGGTTTTTAGGAACAACAGGTCTTCGTCTACATGAGCTATCCAACCTTCTAAGCCGTCGGCAAAGAGCTTGTGTTGTCCGGTAACGGTGTCATCATTATGTTCAAACCATGTAATGCCGTGCGATTGCGTAATCCTTAGAGGTTCTTGGTATTGAGGAGGATATGACGCTTTTCCGTGCGGAAAAAAGGTTAAACCTTTCGGCTTTACGCGAGAAATCTCCCATGGAGCTAACGAACGCGGCGAATTACTTATATTTGTCATTGAGTAGTCAATAACAAATATACCTTTAGATGCATCCGTTGAAATACGCTTTTCGATGACAATGTTCAACTTGTCGCAAGGCTTACTTGTAAACACAACGGCATAATCTTCTATTCTGCCTTCCCAGGAGCTGTCACTATCTACTGCAGAAGGAGGAGGCCAGTCCCAATCACTTTGAGGAGAAGTCCAAAAGGTTGAGCCGAAATTAAAGGGATTCACTGTTGCGTCGGTTAAGACGTTACGGCCTAAGCAGGAAAGCTCAGTTATACGCCCGCTGTTCTCAGCCGTGCATTTGAGCATTACGTCTTCTAGAGTTATTGTGTATATTCCGTTTTGATCGATCGGGATAATGCCTATTCTTTCATTTGTCATAGTCATGTTATACCTTCCTATTTTTTTACAGCATATGCTCTAAACTTATCTTTTGTCCAGGCAAACAGTCTCGGCAACTAAAAGCAATATAAAAAATTATTAATATTTGAGGAATAATTTCTATTATTCTTAGAAGAAAAACTGTCGCGCTGCACACGTTGAGACGGCGCCGTCAGCACATGCGACAAAAGTAGATTATTTTGCGAAATCGAGGGCAGCTTTGGCGGCTGCCGCTCGGGCCATCGGTACACGGAAGGGACTGCAGGAAATATATTTCAGACCGATTTTCTCGAAGAATTCTATCGAAGCCGGGTCGCCGCCATGCTCACCGCACACACCGAGACTGATATCCGGGTTTGTGCGCTTACCTTTTTCACAGCCGATTTGCACAAGGAGTCCCACGCCGTCTTGATCGATGGAAACGAACGGCTCTGCCTTGAGCACTTTTTGGTCCACATACTCGGGCAGAAACTTTCCGGAGTCGTCCCGGGACATGCCAAGGGTGGTCTGGGTAAGATCGTTGGTGCCGAAGCTGAAGAACTCAGCAACCTCGGCAAGCTCGTTCGCAAGCAGGGCCGCTCGCGGCAGCTCGATCATGGTACCGTACTTGTAGTCCACTGAAATGGCCTCTGCAGAGAAAATCTCTTGGGCGACAGAAACACACAAGGCTTTCAGAATTTCCAGCTCTTTTCTGCTCATAGCCAGTGGGATCATGATCTCAGGAAACACGTCGACGCCTTGCTTCTTGACCTCACAGGCAGCTGTGAGAATCGCTCGAAACTGCATGGTGTAGATTTCTGGAAAGGTCATGGCCAAGCGGCATCCTCGGTGGCCGAGCATGGGATTAAACTCGTGAAGATCCGATATTTTTTTGACCAGAGTTTCCATAGAAACGTTCATGATTGCGGCAAGCTCGGCCTGCTGCTCGGGCTTGTTCGGCAGGAACTCATGGAGGGGCGGATCGAGGAGGCGAATGGTAACCGGGAATCCGGCCATTTCCTGGAATATACCGACGAAATCCCTGACTTGATACGGAAGCAGCTTGGCGAGCGCCTTTTCCCGTTCTTGGGAAGTAGAAGACAGAATCATTTCGCGAACGGCGGCAATGCGATCCGCTTCGAAGAACATATGCTCGGTGCGGCACAGGCCGATGCCTTGTGCGCCGCGTTCCCTGGCCTGCTTGGCCTGCAGGGGGGTATCCGCATTGGTTCGAACCTTCATGCGCGCATGTTTATCACACCAATCGAGCAGGGTGCCAAGATCCCCGTCCAGCTCGGGGGTAATTTTCGTTATGTCGCCGACATAGATGTTGCCGGTAGAACCGTTGATGGTAATGAATTCTCCTTCCTCCACAACAACGGTATCTCCCGCCTTGTTCTGCGCAGTAAACTGTGCGGCTTCGTAATTGATATTGATTTCAGAGCACCCCACCACACAAGAGCGTCCCATGCCCCGTGCCACCACTGCTGCGTGACTGGTGGCGCCGCCGCGAGCGGTCAATATGCCGAGGGCCGCGTTCATTCCCTCCAAATCTTCCGGAGAAGTTTCTATACGTACGAGAATGACCTTGTCGCCTTCCTTGGTTTTTCGAACCGCGTCCGCCGCGTTGAAGACGACCTTTCCGGTCACCGCGCCGGGAGATGCCGGGAGTCCTTTAGCAATTGCCTTGACCTGTTCTTTGGGATCAATCGTGGGAAAGAGCAGCTCCTCGAGCCTCCCCGGTTCTTGTCTTTGTATCGCTGTCTTTTCGTCAATAAGACCTTCTTTGACCATGTCCACTGCGATCTTTACCATGGCGCGTCCTGAGCGCTTGCCGTTGCGGGTCTGCAACATATACAGCTTTCCGTTCTCGATCGTGAACTCCAGGTCCTGCATATCCTGGAAATGGTTTTCAAGCTTTTCCTGGATGGCAAACAACTCGGCATAGCAGTGCGGCATGGCCTCTTCAAGGCTCTTTCCAAAGGTATTCTCGCCATTCGAAATCGGCTGAGGCGTTCGAATGCCGGCCACCACGTCCTCGCCCTGAGCATTTGGCAGCCACTCGCCGAAGAATTTTTTCTCCCCGGTGGAGGGATTGCGCGTAAAGCAGACCCCGGTGCCGCTGGTTTCGCCCGTGTTGCCGAACACCATCGCCTGCACGTTGACTGCGGTGCCCCACTCGTCCGGAATTTGGTTCATCTTACGGTAGAACTTGGCGCGGTTGTTGTTCCAGCTGCGAAATACCGCATCCACAGCGCCCATTAATTGCTCAAAGGGATTTGTAGGAAACGGACGACCGGTTTTCTCTAGAATGAGATTCTTGTACATCGCCGCCAGTTGTTTAAGGTCGTTCGCGTCGAGTGCGGTATCCGGCACCGCGCGGGCCAGAGTTTCATCGTCCTTAGGCACGGCAATACCCAGACGACCGGCAGCCGTCCTTCGCACATTGTTCATCAACCGTTCGAAGTCGTGATGCGCAAGCTCAAGCACCACGTTTCCGTACATTGTGAGAAAGCGGCGGTAGGCATCGTATGCAAATCTTGGATTTCGGGATTTCTCGGCCAGTCCTTCCACTGTATTGTCATTGAGCCCCAGATTGAGAATGGTATCCATCATACCGGGCATTGAGGCGCGGGCGCCGGAACGAACACTGAGGAGCAGCGGGTTTTCCGGATTGCCGAACTGTTTGAGGGTTTCGTTGCCCATCCAAACGACCGCCTTTTCCACTTCTGTGCTTAGACCTGAGGGAAGCTTGCCCCCGGGTGTTTTGTAGTATTCCGTACATACTTCAGTGGTAATAGTAAAACCGGCCGGCACTTGAATGCCGAGACTTGCCATTTCTGCGAGGTTGGCACCCTTTCCGCCCAGCAACGCTTTATCAGCACTTCTTCCTTCTGCAATGTTTTTAGAAAAGAGATATATCTGTTTCATTTCGGAAACCCCTTTGAAATTGTTTTTGAAATATGGATTTGTAAAAAATTGGCGATTAAAATATCTTAACTCTCACTTAAAAAAGACTAGACTCAGCTCCTGTATGCCAATGTCATGCCCCCTGCACGCACGGCACTCATAACTGATGTAGTTTCGATATTCAAATACTTTTATGGGAAAAAAAATTTATTTTAATCCGAGTGACCGGCCGGGTTACTGTCACTAAGCTGACTAGAAACAATTTCGCCCCGTTGTTGTAAAAAGGTTCTAAGCGACTCAGCAGACAAAGCTGATCGCCTATCGGAGTACGGCTTCTTGGTATCATCTTCTTTTGCTTGCGCAGTCTGAGCCAAAATAAAATCCAGTTCTTCTTCTAATCGAAGACTATTCCATACCTCCAGAACCTCGCCAATTTTGCTCATGTACAAGTCCATACATTCCAGAATCTCCCTGCATCTTTCAAACACATACCCGTTGTCCCTCAGAGACGAAGATCCGTCCAATTCGTAATTCAAATACCAAAGGTGATTGTCGAAATGATCATCAGTTAAACCGAAGGTTTGATCAATCCCCCACGAAAGAAGAATGAAACGATTGCGATCAAGCTCATGGTAAAGCTTGTAATTATTTCGAGCGCCGAAATAGCCGTCCCAATCCGCAATCATTGTTTGAGCCGCACCGACCGTTAAAAACTGATCCCAATCAAGCACTTGGCCGACATCCTTGAAAAAAGTATCGTTCGGCTTCGCAACCGCTTCAATAAGAGCAGTGAGATCAGATTTATCGCTCAAATCATTGTTGGTTTCTAACTCAAAATGCTCAAACCATCGGGGCAAAAAATCCACAAAATATTCTTCGTTATTGGTGTCATAAAGATTGCCCGGTGCATCGTTAAATATGTCTTCTACAAAGACATCATCCAGTGTTTGAATATTTGCATATAGTCCCAGATACTCGCCGTTGAGATAAACTTTTGCATGATTGCACATCGGCGCTTCCAAACCTGCTTCCCTAAATATCCAATATCCCATCCTCTCGCGAGCCATAGCCGGATCTTGAACCATATTGTTAAGTGTCAAACGTCTAAGACCGAGCATTCTTTGCCCTTTTACAAATTCATCAAACTTAATTTTAAAAGCCGGCTTTTCGTTGAGAGACCGAAAGGAAGCTCTTCCTTTAAGTCGAATACCCACATTTGTAAAAACTAAATCTTCTAACGAATTGTCAGAAGGGCTATATACAATATCTCCGCTACAGTATTCGTACGGCTCCACATCCAACGCTTGCTTGCATTCATCCGACAACAACAAATCAAACGACGGAAACGAATTTCGATCATATACAGAAGCATATTCCGGTGAAGTATCCTCCTCAATCACAGAATCACTCTCAGTGTCATACGCAGCATTCGAATCTCTAAAATAAAAGTCCGAATCTAAATCAGAATCAGAATCAGAATCAGAATCAGAATAATTTGTACCTCGACAAGAGACAACAGAGATAAGCAACAATAATACAAATATCAAACTGTATTTCATTCTTCATTACCTTTTGACAAAAAGTTAACTCAACATTCTCATTGTAAGGTATTTCTTTGCAATATTTCAATTGCTAGAAGATGTAACGGTATCACATATTCGTTTAGTCAAATATATAGTTTCCATCTTAAAACGCCCCTTTTTTTAAGGGTTGGGGGTGTCAGTTGACGAGCGAATATGTATGATTTTACGATGTTAAACAGTGAGGAAAACAATGCCACCAACCTGAAAGAGTTATTCCGAGGCAAATCTACAAGGGAATACGTTATTCAAGTCCTAAAAGTTCTCTCACACTTCTTTCGCATTTAATTTCTAAAAAATATACATGTTATACAAAATCTCTGTTTTTGTGTATTTTTTGTTGACATTACCAATGGGGGGGGGGGATATACAAACTATATAAGTTTGAATTGCTGTTGTCGTACTGTTATTGGAATTTTGAAATTAGAAGTACAAAGGCTTAGTGCTCTGGGCAAATATGGTTTGTTTGAGTTTGATGGTATTTGCAAATATATTGCATAAATTGAAATTATTATTGCTACGAGGAGCTTGAATAGCAGGAGGATTGTGCAAATGTATTGTTCTGATAAGAAAAAGTGTATTTATATTCTTTTTATTTTAATTGCATTCACCTTACCAATGCAGTCTTTGGCGGAGTTAGAAGGTCCGGACATTGCTCTCGATTCAATTTTGGAAAAATCTACCGCAGTGATAGTCGGTACAATTTTTGAAATCGATGAAAATGCATATTTGCCGGAGGTGGGTCCTCAAACCAAATATACCGTTTGTGTTGAGGAAGTATTATTTGGACAAGTGGAAAGCGATTATGTCGACTTCTATAATAGGGGAGGTATCTATCCCAATAAGGAATTCAAACAGTCAATCAGTGTTGTTCCTTGGCTGCCAATTGGTGAAACCTTTATCTTCTTCTTTAAAGACGGTGATTATGTATACCATCCGTTTGTCCGAGCTCAAAATGCAATTCTGAGAATAGATGCATCAAGTAACAAAAACATCGTTACCGACCAATATGGTTTTCTCATCAATAAGAGCAATACGTTGGGATTATATCGTTCATTAAAAATTGCTAAGAGTTTGACTGAAATAGCCGGCACACAGATTGAAAACGGTCAGACTGACAGTTCGTCATTATTGGAAAACAAGGATGATGCAATTAATGATGCAACAACAGCAGAAGATTTATTTGAGTATATAAAAAAGATAGGACAGACGAAGAAGAAACCAACCAATAAATTGAAAAAAGTTATGGTTCCAAAGACAATTGACTATGGAACAGTTTCTAACAATAATAAGGAGTAGTCATTATGCTGCCTAATAATTCTACTTTTGCATCTAAATCTGTCTTTGCCATAGCTGTTGCAATTAGTATCACTTTTAGCTATCATGCTCTTTCATATAGCAAATGGATAGATTACTCTGGAGACAATGATCATTTGAAGCTTTGGGGTGAAGAAACTGTATCTATTATAAATTGTTCAATGTCTTCCACAGAAAAAGATGCTGCATACGATGCAGCATTTACCTGGAATGATCCTGTTGGAACACTGGATTTATTTGCAATGACTGAGAACACAAACCCATGTCCCATCACAATAGACATGGACGATCATTCTTCTACAATCTCGGGATGGCCTGCCGGAAATAGCTTTCTTGATGGCGGAATGGGAATCATTTATATTCATCAATATATCCCTACTGGTAGGATTGAGGGTTTTGACGTTGGGTTCAACAGAGATCTAGTTGTTACAGCTGACGAAACAAGCGCAGACTGGACAAGCCTAGGCGTAATACTTCATGAATTTGGCCATGCAGCCGGAATGGCTCATGAATCTCGCTATATGTCTGTAATGAACGATGGTTATGTAAAGGGGAAAATGGGTTATAGAAGCCACACTGGAACGGTTCATTCTTCAGTATCGTCTAATTCGATCTGGCCGGATGATATGCAATATATGATAGACTATCAGGAAAGCTCAAATGTCGGAACTATAGATCCATTCGCATCCGGATGGTACTGGGACGCAACATCTTCTAGAGGACGTCGGATTTATGCATCTACAATGAGTCTGCAAAAATGTCGTGGTAATACTATTACTGTTGATTTTACCGTTGGCAACAAAGGTAAACAGACGATCGGCGAGGTCTCATATGGTGTGTATTTCTCCTCTGATAAGACTATCAACAATACTGATACTCTAGCCAGGGCAGGTAGTTTCTGGAATTTTGGGAGATCGCATCAAAGATTATCAAGATCTGTAACTGTACCAAATAGCCTATCATTAAACACAAAATACTATGTCGGCGTTATTGTTGACTATAACAATACATTATCGGAAGATAATCACTATAATAACTCCTCGTATCTCAATTACGAGGTAAATATTATAAATTGCAACTGATCTAGTCGAATACCGCAATTATTTATTTATAGAATATGCGTAAGATTACTATAAAAAGGAGAAAAAGTAAAATGAAGTACAATAATATGTCACCAAGCATGTTTATTTGTGCAATAATGTTTGTATCATATTGCGTTATAATTTCATGCAACAGTTCATCGGAAGACAATAGTCAAACAGAAGACAATACAAAAGCACCCAATCACGGAGAAATTGCGTTTTCTGAGGAATCAGGTTTTGACATTTCTTATGCTAATATGGATCTAGAACTAAATTTAGATATTTTTGAGAGAAGCAACTCCAATGACTTTTTGAAAATGGCAATGACCGTGGAAACATCCAATCTTGAAATGGGCATAAACGTTATCGATCCAATAACTCCTCCGGATGGCGGCATCATTATCGACAAATCATATACAATCGGTGCTGACAACAGTGATTGGGGAGAAACCAACAGAATTTCATTTTATTTGAAATACAAAGCAGACGGTAATGTGTCAGCGGTAGAGGAGTATATTTCCGTTAACGGTACTGTCACATTCAAATATAACGCCGGTGTTACTGAAGGCACATTTGATTCGATTCTCTGCAAAGTAGATGATTTGGCCAAAATTGCTGATTTGGGAGACACTGATATTGAAACCAAGCATATTGTCGGAACCTTTAAAAGCGATAAGGTATCATTTAAGTGTTACACATTGAACGACTCTGATACTGATACCTATTTTTTGGTTGATGTTGACAATGAAGCACCGGATACGGAGTCAATTAATACGCATACCTATCTAACCTCCTTGGACCATCCATTTTGTAAACAGTATCTGTAAACCTAACACTTTTTTTAATTGCGGTTTAGACGGCAATGCAATCCCTCTACAGTTCGATTGCTAACCTAAGGTCATTTTACAATAAATACTAATTTTAATTTAAAGCTAATCAATGCTTTGTTATTAATAAATACTAAAGTAAACTTTCTTAAAGAACAGCTCGGAAGCGTCAGATGATGCTCAGGAGATTGTAACGATGATATTTTTTACGGCATTACTTTATTTCACACTGATGATTGGTTGCTCAGAAAATGTTTATCCGCTAATCACTGACAGAAATTCTTCTGAAGGCGCTGATACAGACGGTGACAAAGTCGATCCAGACAGCTATTCAGACACAGACACTGATTCCGACACTGATTCCGATACTGACTCCGACACTGACTCCGACACTGATTCCGATACTGACTCCGATACTGACTCCGATACTGACTCCGACACTGACTCCGACACTGACTCCGACACTGACTCCGATACTGACTCTGACACTGATTCAGACACTGACTCGGACTCCGATGCTGACTCGGACTCCGATGCTGACTCGGACTCCGATGCTGACGCTGATTCTGATTCTGACACAAACCCTGAAGAATGTGAAAAAGTGCTAAGAGCCGTAGTTAGAGACTTTTCATACGAACATCCTGACTTTGCGGACACAGGGTTTTGCTGCGATATCGCCAAGGGGCTTGTTAAAAACATGATCGGACCTGACAGGAAACCGGTATTTTTCTCAAATACCTCGTCAACTGACCCTAACCGCCAAGCTCTGACAACAGAAGAAAACTTTAACCAATGGTATCGTACTGTCGAAGGTGTAAATTATGAATTTCAAATCGATCTTCCTCTCACTGCTGTTTCAGAAGGATTATGGCGCTACAGCAATGATTTGTTTTTTCCTTTAAAAAATGATGAAGGATGGGGCAATCAATACATGGAATATAACTATAACTTCACAACAGAAATTCATATGTTATTTGTTTATGAACAGGGGCAGATATTTAGCTTTACCGGAGACGATGATCTATGGATTTTCATAGACGGACATCTGGCTATGGACCTGGGAGGAATTCATATAGAGACCACCGACAGTATCGATATGGATGCTCTAGCCGTCGAAATAGGCCTCGTATCAGGAGAAAGCTACACAATGGATATCTTTCATGCAGAGCGACAACCGGGGGACTCCCATTTTAAGGTTGAAACCAATATCTCCTGTATGATTCCCGTCATTGTAGTTTAAGCATCAATTGTTGTGCTTTAACCTATAAACGCTATAGCCGTCCTTTGTTGTCAGCTTTGTAAGTTTTTTCGGAACCTTTTTTTCATTGCGAGCCAAAATATGTGTCAGGCCTTCTTTTTCGGCTGTTAAGACCAGCGATTCTATTCGGCGGGATAAGAAATACCTGGTCGCTTCGCGATTCAAAGCAAATCCTTTAGCAGGAAGCTTTTTCGTTCCAATTGCCGCTTTCATCCTGCGATCCCATTCTTCTATTTCGTCGCCTTTCATAGGGCAGCATTTCCAATCAACAAACGCTGCTCTTTTGGCTTTTAATCTAAAGTCATCCAATCCTGGAGGAATAAGAAATACTGCGTTTTGTGGAGTATGCTTTTTTATCCACGAATAGATCGGTAAAACTCGTTTTTTTCCAAAGATGCCGTCCGAGTCAGGCAGTCTGATTTTAGACCATTTTTTTTGTGCTGACATCCAATTGATTTGAATATTCTTATCAAAAAAAGGAGTGTTTACAGATGCGGCCAAAGCAACTAACAGAGGAACAATCGCAACCCCTATCGCAAAATACCGAGCAACCCCAAAACGAGATCTTAACACAAGCGGAGCTGCTATTAAAAAGGCAGAAAATGGAATGAGAATTCCAAAACCGCGCATATCTATTTGAGACGAATATTTTAAATGCCCGTCAGTTGAAAAGGCGAGTACTAATATCAGTGAGCTCAAACCGTAGACAATTTCAAAAGGCTTTCGTGTTATAAAAGCTGCGGCCAAGTTTTCTCCAAACGCTATAGCAGCAAACAATAAGAGCGGAGCTGATAGCCGCCACAAGAACAATCTTGTTATTGCTGCACTGTCGAAAACTAGAGTTGTCACAGCCGCAAAAATCAGCAACAACATCATCGATGAAATAACAGCAATGGTACGAAATGATCTATTTTTAAAGTGAGCAAGCCAAACCGGAGTTCCGGCAGCAAGCAATACTATCGGCCAGTAAACATCTGATGTTGTTCCAAGTAACGGTTTGTAATGATGAGGTGAACGATACTCAAAAAATATTCTAACGGCTTCCGGATTGGTATCAGAAGAAAAAAAGCCCAATACAGCAACAACTAAAGAAGGCCAGGCAAAAAACAAAAAGCCTCCGACAAGCATAAGTGAGGGTTTCAAGTTTTTTGTTTTTATTATTTTAACAATTTCAAAGAGCGCAATAACCAAAGGGCCGACCACAGCGAAGTTTGCGTGAATCAGACCGGCAATTCCGAGATGTACTCCTGCCGGGAGAGGTTTGTCTTCTATCCAATAGGCAAAACCTAATACAATAAAAGGCATAGCCGCTCCTGTCGGTAACATCACATTGGGACAAATGGTTACATCGGCAATGCCTGTACGTCTGACAAAAGCAATCACCAATAC
>CAYWLQ010000124.1:0-17254 GCA_964458775.1 uncultured Myxococcales bacterium
ATGAACATAGGCCATAAAAAGATTGCCGTCCCCTATCAATGTGCGACCTCCGCCGTGAACAGTGCCTCTGTTAATCGTAACATATTCTCTAAATATATTGTTTGTTCCAATAAACAATTCCGTAAGTTCACCTTTGTGGCGCAGGTCTTGCGGCGGACCTCCTATACAAGCAAAGGAGTGAACTTCATTTCCATCTCCCATAACAGTAGGTCCGTTCACAACTGCATGCGGATGGATTGTGCAGCATTCTCCCAATACAACTCCTTCGCCTATTACAGCAAAGGGACCAATTGAACAGTTTCTGCCGATTACAGCTTTAAGTGAAATACGGGCATCTTGGTGAATGCGTGCCGGAGAATTATTGTCATTGTCATATATGATGGATATTGGAACGTTCATCTTTTTATGTTTCTATATATTGCTAATATATTCAAGTTAGCTTTTATACTTTTCTATCATGCCTTTTTTCTTGCCTTGGAAAAGCAAATGCAAAAAATCGAAGCCATTTAAATCGCGGAACAGCCGGATAGCCGGCAAATGTTGCTCCAGACGGAACATCAGTAATAACTCCGCTTTGAGCCGCTATTTTTGCATTCTCACCTATTTGTATATGATCAGCAATGCCGACCTGTCCGCCTAACATTGCTCTGTTTCCTATTATTACTGAACCGGCAATACCTGTTTGCCCGGAAATAATTACATGACTGCCGATCTGTGCGTTGTGTCCAATCTGAACAAGATTGTCGATTTTTGTTCCCTGCCCAATGTAGGTATTGCCCAACGTACCTCTGTCAATGCAACTATTTGCGCCGATTTCAACATCGTCTTCAATAAGCACTCCTCCCACTTGGCGAATTTTTACAATACCGGTTTGGGTTGGAACAAATCCAAACCCCTCATGACCGATAATCGTTCCAGGACCTATGCGCACGTTTCGTCCAATAACAGAACCGCGGCATATTACAGCGTTTGCACCTATCCGTGTTTGTTCATTAATGGTTACATTATCTTCTATTATTACACCTGGTGCGAGTTCTACTGAAGGATGTATTTGCACATTCAAGTTAACCTGTGTGGTAATAACAGCATAGCCGGTGTTTTCGATCTCTGGAAAAAAAATATCGATTAGTTTTGCCAAAGCGATAGGGGGGGAGGAGTGAATTAATGCTGCTTTTATACCCCGTGACAGAGCAGTATGGGCAAGCTTGTGAGAGCATAATACAGCACCGGGAATAGTTTTCATTTGTTGAAATGCCGTTAGGTTGAACAACGGACACAATGATGAAGAATGAGCAGTATTAATCGGTAATAAGGAACTGATCTCCAAGGAGGCATCCCCTTTTATGTCGGCTTTTATCTCTTCAGCGATATCTGAGACAGTTCGCATCAGTTTCTACGGCAGTTGTATTGATTGCTAATCAATTTCAATAACTTCCAGGTCGTCTATTTCGTTTATCTCTTCGATATCTTCAATTTCCTCTATTGCTTCTGTATCGTCAGATGAGACCTGTTTGTTTTTTGCTGCTCCTTCGTCTTCAAGAGCATTTAGCAAAGCATCCAATTCATCTTCTTGGATTATGTTGCCGTGAACAAGTTCGCTCTCTTCAAAGGATTCAGAACCGAGAATTCCACTCAGTTCTTCCTGCGCCATTGAGACAACAGGTGCTTGGGATGCTCTAATAGGCATTGACTGATCTGTAACAGGCGGCTGCAAAACAGTTGAAATAGGAGGTGACGAAGGATAAATCGGCTGCATCGCGGGTGAGGGCGGAGGTGACGAAGGATAAATCGGCTGCATTGCGGGCGCGGGCGGAGGTGGAGAAGAATAAATCGGCTGCATCGCGGGCGCGGGCGGAGGTGGAGAAGAATAAATCGGCTGCATCGCGGGCGCGGGCGGAGGTGAAGAAGAATAAATCGGCTGCATCGCGGGCGCGGGCGGATAAGAAGTTCCATAGATAGGAGCTCTTGGATCAGGCGGAGGATAAGAAGTTCCGTAGATAGGAGCTCTTGGGTTCGGCGGCGGATAAGATGAACCGTAGATAGGAGCTGATGTATTTGAACCGTAAATAGGAGCCGACAAATTCGAGTTGTAAATAGGTTTTTGCTCTGTTGTGACCGGCATATATTTTTGCGGATTTTCGGTTGACTGACTGTTAAAAATCGGAGGAGGCGCAGAGGTTGAAGATTGTTGATTTTCCGGCGTTACAGAAGGACTTAGAGGAATCGGCGGAATTGAGCTTGTTAAACTTTCGATAGTTGCAGGTTTTGGCAGAACACTCTTAACTGATACTTCCTTAGCCTCTTCTACATCCGAGAAAGTTTCACTTTCCGGTCCCAGTTCTAAGACTGCGTCGTCAAGATCATTTGAAACAACTGCGTTTAACAATTCGTCAGCCGGTTGCAATAACTCATTATCGTTCGAAAGTTCTTCTTCTTCAATAGGTGACGGCGTGTCGGAAAATAATGTAATTTCTGTATTGTCCGAAAAGCTTGCATGACGTACCGGATCGCTCAATTCGATGATATCACTATCAGTGTCTTCTTTGAGTACCGATTCGAATGGAGGTTCAGCAGGTACAGTCATGGCTAAAAAATCCGGCTTTGTATCTTCCGGAATGTCGTCGGCTTCGATAGCTGATGATTTGTCATCATGCTGAATGTTTTCTACTGTTGCAACTTGCTCTTCAATAGCAATAGCAGTTACCTTGGCAGTCTGTTGTTCTGCATATTCTTTTTCTTCATTTGCAACGGATTCAGTTAACTCTTCTGTTTTTGTTATTTCATCTTTGTAATCTATAACATCAGATAAAGCATTATGAGACTGTGACGAAATAACGGGCTGAATCTCTTCCTCTGACTTATGTAAATTCTCTTCATAACTTGTGGTTGAAATAGTGTGAGATTGATTGTCGGAGGCAGTTTCGATCTTTTTTGGCTTGATACGTTTCTTTTTTGTAGGTTTCGTATGAGATTCTGCTGCTATCTGATCCAGCAGAGAATCAACTGCATCCAGGTCTATTTTAGCAACGCTTTTTTTCGTGTGGTCGGTCATGGCAATTACATCTTTGTCTTTTGTGGATATGTTTACTTGTTCAGGCTCAATAGTCGGAGCGCTATCTCTTGACAACGAATTTCTATGCTCAGTTTCATGCTTATAGTTATCAATTCGTTCTATTAGTTGCTTGCCTGTTTTGTCCAGTTTTAGAATTCTAATTTCAATACCTGCCGGCCCTTTTTCGGTCGGTTCGGAACGACTAGATAGTATTTGCCCTAAACCTTTCAGAAGCTCAGTTCCGTCAGTCAGAGAAAATTCAAATTTAACATGGGCACCTACAGAGAAAGTTTTTTTTATTTTTGCAAAGATAACTGTTTTGGAAACATGTGATGCGTATTTTCGAATAAATGTATCCACATCGGGATAATTCAATCGACAACGAAGCGATACGGGTTTATTTGGGTTTTCTTGGCTTTCGCTCACTTTGCTCCCCGCTTCAGCACTTTAGGCTTATGGTTTTATGGTTCTTTCAACAACTTCGTATATCATTTCGATCGCACGTTCCAAGTTGTTTACTCCCGGTCCGCCCGCTTGTGCAAAATCTGAACGCCCGCCTCCACGGCCGCCGACGATTTCGGAAATAACCTTTATCAGCTCTCCTGCTTTTAACCTATCTGTCAAATCAGGAGATACTGACACAACTAATGCTGCTTTTCCCTTGTTATCGCCTCCCAAACAGACCACTCCCGAACCTATTCTTGCTTGTAGCGAATCAGCTGCATCGCGAAGAGCAGCAGGTTCCCCAACTTCGATTCTTGAAGCAACAACTTTTACACCGCTTATTGTTCGCTGATTATCCAATAATTCGCGGCCTCCGCTCGCAAGTTTTCGTTTAAGCTCTGCGATTTCCTTAGTTAGTTCTTTTTCTTTTGTGATCGTTGCCTCTACTCGAGAAACAAGGGTGTCAGGAGCTGTTTTTAGAAGGGCAGCGGCTTTTTCTACATTGTTTCTGCTGGATGCCAGGTATTCGAGAGCCTTTAAACCGGCAACTGCCTCAATTCTTCTTACCCCTGCCGCTATACCGGATTCGGCAACTATATAACAGGCTCCAATATCTCCAGTGCGCTTAACATGAGTTCCTCCGCACAATTCGCGACTTGCTTCAGAGACTGAGACCATTCTTACAGATTCTTCGTAACGCTCCCCAAAGAGAGCCATTGCGCCTTTAGAGCGGGCTTCGTCATATGTTGTAATGGAGGTGTATACTTCAGCGTTCTCCAATATCTGTTGAGCAACTATATATTCTATTTGAGCAAGCTGCTTGCCTGTTAGAGGCTCAAAATGTGAGAAGTCAAATCTTAGACGTTCAGCATCCACTCTGGAGCCCTTTTGTGTTGCATGGGGACCCAAAACCTGACGAAGTGCAAAATGACAAAGATGTGTAGCAGAGTGATGTCTTCTAATATGATTTCGTCGGCATTCGTCAATTTGAGCTTTGAGATTATCTCCAACCTTTAGCGCGCCTTTTATTATCTCAGCGTGATGAACAAAAAGATCATTTATCGGACGAGTAACGTCATGTACTTTAATAAGAAGAGTTTCAGATGACAACTCTCCTGTGTCTCCGACTTGACCGCCGGATTCTCCATAAAAAGGCGTTTTGTTGAAAATAATATCTACGGTATCGCCGGTTTCAGCCTTTTCTACTGAAATGTTGTTTTTTACTATTGCAGCAACTCGCACTTCCGCGAAAGTTTCGTTGTAACCGACAAACTCAGTCCGTCCAATTTTGTCTATCAGTGCATTGTAAACAGGAGATACCGCTTTGTCGCCAATTTTGCCTGCCCCGGAAACAGCTTTGTGTTTTTCCTCTGCTTTTGCGTAGCCGTTCTCGTCAAGAATAAAACCCTCCTCTTGGCCGATGATATCTATTAAATCTCGAGGAAACCCGTAGGTTGCTGTAAGGTCAAATGCTGTTTCACCGGGAAGCATTTTTTCTTTGTTCGGGCCTTCGAGCCAGTCTTTATTATGAGACAATAATTCCAAACCTCTTCCGAGAGTAGCTCGAAAACGCTCTTCTTCTTGTCTACAGACCTGTTCGATGAGAGCAGATCGATCAGAAAGTTCCGGATATGCATCACTCATGGTTTCTACAACCCTGGCGGCGACTTTATGCATAAACAAATCTTCTATGCCCAGTTTGTGAGCGTGTCTGACAGCTCGACGCATAACTCTTCTTAGTACATATTCTCGTCCTGTTTTTTCGGGAAAAACTCCTTCTGCTATAAGAAATGCAGTCATTCTTGCATGGTCTGCAATTACGCGTATGGAAATGTCATCGTTTGCGTTTTTTCCATAAGGTTTTGAAGCAATAGAAGCGCTCTCTTGTAACAGAGGAGCAAAAATATCAATGTCATAATTGGATGCAACTCCCTGTAAAACCGATGCAATGCGTTCCAGTCCTGCACCTGTGTCAATACATGGTTTTGCCAGAGGCACCAAGGGACCTTTGGGTTCTGACACATTGAACTGCATAAACACCAAGTTCCAGATCTCAAAGAAACGCTCAGAGTTATTCATATCGGCCGGCCCAAAAGCGTCGCCTCGATCATAATGAATTTCAGAGCAAGGACCGCACGGACCTGTATCACCCATAGCCCAGAAATTATCCTTGGCGCTCATTCTTATGATGCGATCAGGGGGAACCTTTACGACATCACGCCATATAGCTTCGGCTTCGGTGTCAGCCGGAACATTTTCATCTCCTTCAAAAACTGTAAACCATAAACGATTAGGATCGAGTCCAAGTTCTTTTGTCAGCAACTCATATGCAAATAAACAAGCATCTTTTTTAAAATAGTCACCGAAAGAAAAGTTTCCCAACATTTCGAAAAAGGTATGATGACGACTGGTGCGTCCTACATTTTCTAAATCGTTGTGCTTTCCGCTTATTCGAATACATTTTTGAACGGTAGCAGCACAGGGTGCCGGTCGCGTTCTTTGACCGGTGAAAATATCCTTAAACTGAACCATTCCGGCGTTGGTAAACATCAGTGTCGGATCATTTGAAGGAACAATATGGGATGAAGGTAAAATCATATGGTTCTTTTGTTGAAAGAATTTCAGAAAGAGGGATCTCAGTTCAGAAGTTGTAATCATAATGGTGATATCCGTAATTTCTTTATATAGAAAACATTCTATTATCTCAGTTCATTAAACCGGGAAAAGAAAATATCAGAGAATATGAGCCTTTGCAAGGCAGTGTAAGAGAGCAAGTTGTTCAAGCAGATCCATTAAAGATTAGCAAAATCAAAATATTCAGTTGGCAAGATTAAACAATAGTGGGTTTAGTTGCAAATAGCAGATATAAGAAATATTTGTTTTTAATCCTAAAGGAGGATGCTTTAAATAAGTCTTCCATACATACCATCTGCGCGCCCCCAAATATGATTCACGTTGACGGGCACACACCTAATATTTTGTTACAACTATTTGACGCACTTGTTCAGCTTCTTTCAAAACCCAACTTCTTAAATCATAAAGAAATCTCTAAATTTTTGATTGTTGAGAATTAATCTGAAAATGTTAATCTTGAAAATATACAGGACAACCGCGTGGAGTCGCTAATACTATAATTACGGTATGTTACTTTTGTTTTTAACCAAGCGCAGTTACTTCTCACAAATCGCTGTTCAGGACTGTCTATAGGCAGGGAGGATTACTGAAAAAAGTGCTCCTGTTTTCTGCTTTTCTTCAAGCAAAATCTGACCTCCGTGTTCTAGAACAATTTTCTTGCTGATAGCCAGACCTAATCCGGTTCCTTCTTCTTTTGTAGTGAAGTATGGATCGAATATTGATTGTCTAAGCTCATCCGGAACGCCGGGGCCGTTATCTGAGACCGTAATGATTACTTCAGGTTTTCCTCTGTATCTGTTTGTTTTTGCTTTGACTTCAATTAACGGAGATTCAACAGATGCATGCACAATGGCTTCGGCAGCATTTTGAATGAGGTTGTCTATAACTCTTTTCATCATTATCCGATCAATTGAAATTTTTATTTTGGCTTTAGGAATATCAAAATCAATACTTACCCCTAACTCTTCTACGCGTCCGGCGGTCGAACTCTTACATTCTTGAAGAAAATCCGCTAGATTAACTTCTTTTGGATCGAGTTTAGGAAGCTTTGCGAAGGCTGCGAAATCTGCTGTCAGGCGGCGAAGTGTTTCTACTTCTTCTTTTATTATTTCTACAGACTGTTTTAGCAGTGATTGAAAATACGGATCATTTCCTTTGTATTTTTCTTCAAGTTGCTGTGCGGCTAAGCGAATCGGCGTAAGCGGGTTTTTTATTTCATGAGCAAGGCGACGTGCAATTTCCTGCCAAGCTGATATCTTTTGAAGATACTCTATTCGAGATTTGTTCTGAGATAGTTCAAGAACCATATTGTTAAATGATGCTGCAAGCTCTCCTACTTCATCATTGGCTCCGGGAATAACCCTCACGGTTAGATCGCCTTCAGCCACTTGACTTACGGCGTCGCAAAGATGATGAATTCGTTTCACTATACGTCTGGAAAGGGTAATTCCTACGACAATGCTTATGGCCACTGCGATACTGAGGGCCGCATAGTATACTGCTGTAAAGCGATTTTTGAGATAATTGGGCGGCGCTGAAACCAGTGCTTGGTAGGCATTCAAGATCTCCGCTGCGTGAACAAAGTCTTTTTCCAAGGAACTGTCTGCTTTAAAAACAGTTGTTATTGAAGTAAAAGGTCCGTAGGAAAAATTGCCGTCAAAAGATACTGTCCGATCTTTGGAATTTTGCAAAGAATTGTTTTTTTCTATCACAAGGGCTTCACCGTTAGGCTTAATTAGGCGAACAGTAATTAAGTTGGCGTTTTGCTTAATAAAATCACCTATAATAGTACGAACTTCTGATTCATTCCCTGTAGATGCAACATCAATCAGTCGCTTAGAATCGCTTATATGCTCAAAACATTGGGCAAAGCCGGCTTTTAAATCTTGAATGTGAAGTCTATGCATTTCCAAGGAATTTCTTAATTGGCCTGCCAACTCATCATTAAGCCCTAGTCCGAGAGATGTATTGATGGCTCTTTGCACTAAAAATGCAGATACAATTAGCGGTGTAATCACAGTTGCAAGAAGAATCAGGACCATTTTGATGTCAAGTCGCCGAATCACTGTTCACCTAATTTAAACCACTGGCTGACGAATTCTATACTGTGATCGGCCTTTCCAATGCGCGCATCGACCAGAGATCCGACAAAGGAGCCGAAATAGTTGGAAGGTGCAGATCCTGTACCGCCTTTACCCTGAGACCTTGCAAGCCAATAACGTATTTTTTTCAACATTTCTTTTGATACCGGATTGGTTTCAATTTTAACGCGTAATCTATAAACGTTGAGGGGAAGGCTTTTGACATTAGCAATATGAGTGTTGTTTAGCTCAGAAGCAAGTTTAATAGCTAGTTCTTTTGTAGTTGCGATAGCACGACTTCTTCCTGAAGGGTCTTCGCGAACAACATGATATTTTTCTTCCCATAAATCATACGTAACTTCTATAGTTCTGGCCCAATAGGAAATCGGATTGTTACTGTGTTGTATTTCAAGCGATATTTGAACAAGTATGCTTGTTTTCAATCCGGAGTTCAGTTGTTTTTGAATCGATTGAGGAAATGCATCTCGAAAAGTAAACGAAGCCATAAGTTGTTTATTGATTTGTGTTAAGCCTATCCGTCGAACGGATGTTTTGTCATTTGCAATAGCAAAGTTCGGTGCAGCCGACAAAGCAATGCATAACAACAACATAAAAACTCGAAGCATAGCTCTTCTTATCATCATTCTTCGGCTGCTCCCTGTCCTGGAACCAGACGCAACAGGTTTGCTAAAGAGATGACAAACATTCCTATTTTAGTGTCTACCTTAATTCCAATATCTGCTGTTAAGTCTATAGGGGCTAACTGAGCACCGGAATATCCCTTTGGATCGTATTTTAGGTGATTTCTGGATGCCAGAAAAAAGAATCCAAATGACACGAAACCATTAATTCCACATATTATACCATGGCCTCTATAGAAAGGCAGTGCATATTCCAGGTTAATAGCAGCAGCAATATCTTCATATCTCATTTCTCGAATCATAGTTTTTCCAAGAAGATTTGGTTGTAAATGTGAAAAATTCATTTCCAAAACGCGAGAAGGTACAAATGCTGAGAAATCTCCGACAAAGAATTGATTGAAAAATGGAGAATCACCCATGATAAGCCCGCCGAAAAAGTTTAGGCCGATAGTATGTGTTTTTAATAAGGGGAAATACATGCTGTGCGATAAAGTGAATTTGGCAAACTCATAGTCCGAACCGATTAGCTCTGACGAAAGCTCTATTTCTAGCGCAGTTCTGGCGCCCTTAGAGGTTAATGTCATACTATTGCGAGTATCTCGTTTTACACCAATAATTATTGAAGACAAAAAGGAATGCCCCCAAAGCAAATGTCCAAATTCAATGGGTCGATACTCTCCAAAGGACCAATGATATCCTGCTTTGGGTACGTTTGCTGCGATTACTTCAGCTCGGTAGTCGATATAGAAATAGTTGTCTTTTAAAAAAGTATATCCGGTACCAAGTCTTACACCTGCTCGTCTATAGTTCAAGACTGCGTAGTTAACGCTTTTTTGGTATAAACCTTGAGCATCATCAGTTCCTGCGCAGCGATTTGATGTGGATATCGCTTCGTTAGCAGATTCAACACAAACACGATCTCTTCCAAAAAAATCTCGAGCATCCGAATATAGACCTTCCATATGTATACCGATTGGACTGTTCAAAAAATAATCGTCTTGCAAACGCAATCTGTAACCAAATTGTCCGTCAAGGGAAAATACAACTGCCGCTGACATTTTTACGCCGGTTCCCAAGAGAGATTTCTCTGCGGCGTCTATGCTTCCATAGAACTTTGAAATATCAGAAAATCCCAACACAATGTCTTGTAGAACAATTGTATTACGTTCTGCTACCTTGATAAATAGCACAGCATGTCCGCGATTGGTTCCTTTTCCTAGTGACAGCTCAACATTATAAAATAAACCGGATGCCAATAAACGATATTTTGCCTGAGAAATCCTTATATCGTCTGTAGCGAATGACTCTCCCGGAACGAGGTCAACGTGCCGTAAAATAACCTGACCTAAGGTTTTTTTGTTTCCAATTATTACAATTTTTTCAAGTATATATCTGGGGCCTGATGAAATCTTGTCTGATACTGCTTTTTCCACAGGCCCGATATCTATATGTGTTCTTGGCTCAGCTATCCACTTATCAGTCTGTGAATCTGTTTCTTCTTGATATGTTCTACTGTTTTGCGTTTCAATTTTGGAGGCTTCTGATGCAGAGACAGCGGATGCAGCCAAAGATGTAAAATACAGCGATACAACAAAAGCAATAGTAGTTGTTTTATCGGTTGGTAATTTAAAAGCTGTATTGGGAAACATCATTTTATTATTTCCACATTTCTATTAAATCTTCCTACTCGTGCTCCAAGCCATCCTGCGGCAATTGACGGAGCCAGCGCAACACATGCTGTAATTAAAAAATCTATGGTTAGCGAAGATCCGATTGCTCCCAAAAGTAGAACTGCAAGAGCAGAGGCCGCAGCAGATTCTCTTGATACCGGCAATCTTGAAATTAAGGCCAGAATGATTCCTCCAATAAAAAAGGCAGCACCTTGTAGGGCTGCTGCAATAAGTACCAAATGAACAACTTTAGGTGTTGTCTCAGCTTCAACAAATGCAGGTTTAAAGCCGAGTATTACAGCTCCTGCCAGCAAAGCAGTTCCTATTCCCAGCATCATGGGTGTACCGATAAAGATATATCGCCATTTTATACCTAACTGATCCGGTGTAATTGGTTTTATCTGTGCACGAATTGTTTCGGAGGACACACCTAGAACAGTGCCGCATTTCTTACAGTAACTGTTCTCTGTTCGATTCTCAGTTCCGCATTTGGCGCACAGTTTGATTCTTGATTCGGACATTATGCAATGATCCTCTGAACAGCTCGAAAAGCGGGATGCTTTGCGGTTTTCATCATTTCAAAAGCGAACATTTCCAGCGAACCGGTTATTCCTCCTGCCTTCCTGATACGTTTAAGAGCTTCTTCTTTGTGAGATATCTTTCTGGAGCCGACAGCTTCGCTGATGACAAATGTTCTTAAATTGCGATCAAGTGCATGAAGCGCTGTTTGGAGAACACATATATGAGCTTCTATTCCGATAATTGCCAATGTATCAATGTGAGAAGATTGAAAAGTATTTAGAAAAGAAGGTTCGTCAAAGCAAGAGAAGGAAGTTTTTTCAATAGGTGAAAAAGCTTCTAATTCAGTTAGGACTAATTGAACCTCTGTTATTGTTGAGCCTAGTCCTTTTGTATACTGTTCACATACCCATATAGGAAGATGTAGATTTCCGGCAATCCGCAAGGTTCGACATATGCTGTCACAAAGTTCTTCTCGATCAGCAATATAGGGAAACAGCTTGGTTTGTACATCAACTAGCAATAATCCTGTATGCTCAGAGAAAAGAAGATTTGAAGGTTTATTATTTTCAACCATATTACTCTATTCCAAATTAAAGAGTTTCTATCATCAAACATACTATCAAATACAAAAAGATTTGAGTAGCTTTGAGATGCTTGTTTTTGATCAGAATACCTGCTTCAGAGTCGGCATTTCGGATGGATTTTGGGATTCTGCTTGGTCTTCTATTTCAGTATAACCTTCTTCTCCTTTGTTACATGCCAGTCGAGAAAAATAGACCTCAGTTTCCATATTGCCTCGATCATCATGCCAGGTTATTCCGTATCCTTTACCGTCCCATACCAAAGAAGGTTTGGAACAATTTAAAGGGTTGCCGTTGCTGATCGAAACAGGATTTTTTAAAGGTGTGCCGGAAAGGGAAAACCTTTGCAGCATTATTTCGCATCCACTATTCTGTTTAGTTGAAACCCAAGCAACGGAGTATTCTTCTCCTGATGATGCAATTGCAATTTGATCCAAAGCGCTATTAATCGGCAACTGTTTCGTCCAAATAGGCGCATCTCCCACTTCCGGCAGCAACGCTGACATTACGTTATGGGGGTTATTAGTGTTTTCTCCCGATAAATTTGGAACAGTCCATGCTGTTATAAGATGTTTGTTATTCCAAACTGCGACCGGATTTTTGTTTCTGCTTGCTGATTCAGAAACAATCATTGGTAACCCCAGTTTTTGACCCATAGGATCAACTCTTTGCATTACAATTTTTCGACCTGATTGAGAGGATTCAGACCATAGAATTGCATAAATGCTGCCGTTAAAGAGAGCTACGGGTGCTTCAATACCTCCTGTTGCAATTTCGGAAGGAAGCATTGCTTGTTTTGTTTTTGTATTAAACATTGCATCTGATAGAAAATACAGAGCGCCGGCGTTTGTCCAAACAGAAGCCCCCCAAGATGCAGCGGAGGGATTGGTTCCTTGGTCGGTCAATGCTTTGGGTTCGAGGTTTTCGTTTTCTAAGCGAACCGACATAACCTTCGGTTCTTCCGACCAAACAATGTGTGTTTCTCTACCGTCAAAAGCCGCTTTTGGCGGTTTCGGCCATCCTTTGCTCGAAATTTTTGTAACAGGAAATGCTGCAACGCCTTTTTGAGTTATTTGGGCAACAAGAATCTCGGGTTCTGTCGTAGGTTTGTCCCACCAAGTAATGACATAATTTTTCCCATTCCATACCATATCAGGAAAACCGGATTCGCCTAACGTCTTAGAAATTTTTATGTTTTGAAATAGAGACGGAGTGTTGCAAGCAGATGTAGGTATTATGGGAAGCGATGGCGGCTTCGGCGTTAACTCCATGGAAGAAGAACAAGATGACAAAATGAAGAGTAAAAAAATAGTTATTTTACTGTTAAGAAATGTCAGCGATTTCAGTTTAAAAATTATAAAAATAATCAAGTACATGGTAACTTTTTCGTAAATTGTCCGTTTTCGATCATCGGCTTTCCCAAAATAGAACACTTCATTATTTTCTGTTTTTTTTCTTCATTCAACCTTGAAAGCTAAAATTTATGCTGACTTTTTGTTTGATCAAGTACTGAATTAAAAGAATTATGTTTTTGGTTTGACTTTGTTGCCGAATATTTGTTACTTTTTCGCATCCAAACCTCTGCAATTAATAGAAATTGCAGGGGGGGCGGCCTTCTCCTCCACTAAAATCAAAACCGGAGCGGGACGCTCATGGAGATATTTATTTTCGATGCCGGGGGTGGACGGCGTCATCGCGGCGAGGGTGATATGGCAAAATCAAGTACCAACGAGAACTCTGTTAATGTAGCGCTGAAAGAGCTCATGGGCATGGAAGACGAGAGACAAGCCTATGAAGAGGCGGAGAAAAAACGCCGCGAGGAAGAAGAACGTCGACGTCGCGAAGAAGAAGAACGCCGAAAACGAGAAGAAGAAGAAGCTCGCATAAGAGCAGAGGAAGAAGCTCGATCGGCTGCGGAAAGAGCTGTTCGCGAAGCTGAAGAGCGTAAACGACGCGAAGAGGAAGAACGTCAACTCAAAATAAAATTAGAAATAGAAGCCAGGTCTCGTGCAGAAGAACAACAACGATTGCTGGCACATGAAGTAGAAGTAAAACGCCTGGAGTCGGAAAGAAAACAAATTCCCAAATGGTTGATAGCAGCCATCGTAATAGTTGTGGGCGGAGGTATTATCGGCGGTGTTTCTTATAAAATGAGTGCAGATAAAGAAGCTGCAGAGAAAGCTCGCATTGCCGAAGAGCGCGAAGAAAAAATGCGCAAAGAGTTTGAAGATCAGATGAAAACCGTGCAAGCCGCTTTGGATCAGGCAAAAGAAAAAGAAGAAATTATGAAACGTAAACTTGCCGATGCGGAAGCATCCGGAAACGAAGAAGCTATTGCAGCGGCCAAAGCTGAACTTCAGGCGGCTAAAGATAATACTCGTGCTGCGAATGCAAGAAGAGCTCAAGCTTCTTCCAAAAAACCCGGAACCGGCGGAAAGGGAGGCGGGGATGATAAACCGGCAACGACAAAGAAAGCGCTTAGTGATGACCCGCTCGGCGGTTTGGATCTCTGATTTTCAGTTGTAAATAGTTTTTCACGGCGAGAATCCGTATTGGGTTCTCGCCTTTTTTTTAGATAAACAGGAGTCAACATATGGGGCCTGAAAATGTAAAAAATGCAAAGAGCAGACTTATTGTCGCTCTAGACGCGCCTGATCTAAATAGCGCGGAGAAGCTCCTGGATATGCTTGAAGGTCAGGCAGGAGTAATAAAAGTAGGTCTTGAACTCTTTACTGCATGCGGTCCGATTGCTGTGGAAAAGGTGAAGAATAGAGGTTATGAAGTTTTCTTGGATCTGAAGCTGCATGATATTCCCAATACTGTTGCGGGTGCAGTTCAGTCAGCATTAAAGCTAAATGTTTCAATGCTTACGGTACATACCGGCGGCGGCAGGGCAATGCTTGAAGCGGCAAAAGAATCGGCAAAAAAAGATTTGATACTACTTGGGGTTACCCTGCTTACAAGTATAGGTGCAGAAGACATGGCGGAGGCTTGCATTTTAGGAACTCCAGCCGAAGCTGTTGCTTGTAGAGCTTCTCTTGCAGCTTCTTGCGGTCTGGGAGGAATTGTCTGCTCTCCAAAAGAAATAACAAATGTCCGTGCAATAATAGGTCCGTCAATGGTTCTGGTAACTCCAGGAATTAGACCGGCAGGATCTGATGTAGGTGACCAGAAAAGAGCTGCATCTCCTGAATCGGCTATTGCTGACGGAGCCGATTATTTAGTGGTAGGAAGACCGATTACTGCTGCTGAAGAGCCGGCAAAAGCTGCTGCTATTATTATTGAATCCATAGCAAAGGGATTGTTGAAGAGATGAAGCGAATCCTTGCAGGTCCCAATGTTATTATGGAAGCTTTAAGGGCGTCGCCTCGGTCTATAGAAGTAATTTTGATAGCCGATTCCCTGCGGCCCATGTCAATGAAACAAATTGAGGATGCAGCACGCCGCGCTCAGGTGGAAGTTGAAGAAACTTCTCGTATGCTGCTGGATAGGCTAACGCCGGGCATTCCCAACCAGGGAACGGTTGCGATAACAGGTTCATATCCTTATATTGATTTTGATACGTTAATTAGCATTGGAGAGAAACAGTGCGATCCTCTGGTTGTGGTGCTGGATCAAGTTCAGGATCCGAGAAATCTCGGTGCTGTTATACGTTCTTCATATGCCTTTGGTGCGATAGGTATTATAATGCCCAAAGACCGCTCCGCCCCTATAAATGCGGCGGCTGTTCGTGCTTCTGCCGGGGCTTCTGAGTTGATAAAAACCGTTCGTGTTACCAATCTGGCCAGAACTATGGACCAGTTGAGAGAGCATGGATATCAGGTGTACGGTGCTGACTTAAAGGGTGATGTGCTGTTGCACGAACTGTCGATGGAAGGCCGTGTTGCGTTGGTGTTGGGCAATGAGGGTAAGGGCATTCGCCGTCTTACCGCTGAGCACTGTGATCGCTTGTTTAGAATTTCCCTGGTAAATGATTTTGATTCTCTAAATGTGTCTGCTGCAGCGGCTGTAGCACTCTACGAGGCATCCAAGTACCGCACGCCGGCTCCTAATGACTCCAGTACATAATACAAAGAATGCTCTTCTTTATTTGGTTCTTTTTATCGTGATAATTACTTCATTTCGCATTTGGTTTGCAGCACAACTTGGTTTGTCGCCGGATGAAGCCTATTATCGCCAGTGGTCGCAGTCTTTTGCTCTCTCATATCTCGATCATCCGCCCTTTATTGCGTGGATGATGAAACTTGGAACAGTAATTGTCGGAGAAACGGAATTGGGACTCCGTTTGATAGGTGTGCTGTTATCTGCGGCGGCGGTTGCGGGGGTATTTTTTATAGGTATCGAGATGCGCCTAACACCAAAGAATGCTGCGTTCGGAGCATGTCTTTCGACAGCGCTAATTGCTCCCGCCTCAGCTGCTGTCATCTGTACGCCTGATACTTTTTTAGGCGCATTCTATATACTGGCAACATACGCAGCATTGCGTTTAAAAAACTCTCAATCATCTATTTGGTACTATGTTTTCTCTATCGCGTTTGCAGGAGGATTTTGGAGCAAGTATTCGTCATTGATGATGCCGGCACTGTTAATTGCTTCCCAAATTTTTCAAAAAGGCAAACGGAAACCGAAACAAATAGTTCATGTGATAACGTCCTGTGTTCTTTTTGGGGGTTTGGTTCTTCCTCACATTGTTGCAAGCGCATATAAGGACTTTGCGTCTTTTAACTTCCAAGCATTGCATCTATTGGGAAAACTTCACGGAGTCAGTGAGAATAGTTTTCTGATTGTTGTTTCACGACTAGGCGAAGTTATAGGCGGTCAACTTGGCTTACTGACACCGCCTATTTTTTTCTTTCTTGTTATCTACTGTTGTCGCGAGCAAACCGGTCGGTCATTAATTCTGAAAACAGCTTTGTTGCTGCCGATTCTATCTACATCTTTTGCTGCACTGTTTACCCACCCGGAGCAAAATTGGGCATGTCTCGGACATCCTCTAGCCGGACCTATGTCGGTATCGGGTTTTGTTCATTTTTGTTCGGGAAAAAGGAGCGTTTATAGAATCAAGGCAATATTTGCAACAACCCTTGTTTTTGCGGCAGCAGTATTTCTGATAGTTCATATGCATTCATTATATTCGTTTTTGCCGTTAGTGCCGGACAGAGATCCGACCTCCAGGCTTCACGGATGGAAGGCTCTTGGTGTTTTAAACAATGAAATTGATAACGTTGATGCTGTTGTTTGTGACAATTATGGATTAGCTGCTCAATTTAGTTGGCATTTGAGATCGGATTTGAAAAGAGATTTTCCGGTAATAGGGGCTGACAGAAATTCATTACCTGAGAATGGTGTTTGGCTGCTTCTATCCCAACAAAATGATTTCGGTCGTGCTGAATTAAAAATTAATTGTGATAGCATAACACAGCTGACAATTATTAAATTGAGACGTGTTGACGGACAAGTTTGGGACAGAGTTTCGGTTGCAATTGGGACGAACTGTCATGGTATAAATCAAACCTATCGACTACTTAATTATGAACATTAAAAGATCTATCCAAGTCTCAGCTTGACGAGGTGAGGCTCCTACAGTTCGACAACTGCATGAACCGTCGGAATTGTTGTTTTCGTTCAT
>CAYWLQ010000125.1:0-12743 GCA_964458775.1 uncultured Myxococcales bacterium
CGCGGTGCCGCCGGACGCCCAGGGCGAGCTGCAGGGCAGCCTGGCGTCGATCGCCGGCCTCAGTGCGATTGCCGGGCCTCTCGTCTACACGAACGTGTTCGCCCACGGCATACGCAGTTCACACAACGTCTTGCTCACGGGAGCGCCGTTCCTCGTGGCCGCTGCCTTCTCTCTTTTGGCCTGGCTACTGGTCGGTCGACGCGAACCGCCACACTGTTAATTCTCACAAGTTACTGCATGAGGAATATGAAAACTGCTGCCTATGAGAATTTTAAATTGATGAACCGCATCAGCCATAGAATTGCTTTGAGCCATATTACCTGTACCGAGAGAGCAACTACCCAATTATCCGCTAACAGTATTCATGCCTCTATGTAAGCTGAGAAGCATTGATTTGTCTATTTTTTCAGCACCGTCTCAATTGTTCCTAGCGTCGATGGACAGCATTGCTTTTTATTCTTGTTTACGATTCCAATCTTCGTAGACCAGGCTAAGGATTTCGTCACGGATTTGTCGAAGTTCTTTTAAGATATTGGGATGACTTTTGGATAGATTTTTGTTTTCGAAGGGATCTTTTTTAAAATCATAAATCTCTTCTTTTCTTCCTCTTCTTTCTCGAAGAACATACCTACCCTTTCGAACAGATAATTGAACAAGAGGATCTTTATTATCCAATCTGAGTTCGGGAAGATAAAACTGCTGCATAATTGCGCGCTCCATATTCGGCTTTCCTTGAATAGCGGGAAGCAAACTATCCCCTGACAGCCCTTTTGTTTTTAGGCCGGTCATGTTTAACAAGGTCGGCATGACATCAATGCTTTGTGCGAGCTGATCGCTTCTGATACCTTTGCCATATGGGCTAAAAAACATTAGCGGAATATGCGTAACTGCGGTTGACACATCATGGTCTTGGTGACTTTTTTCGTGCTTAGGGTCAAATGCATGACCGTGGTCTGCCGCAACTGCGATTATGTACTTTTTGTTACCGAGTCTTTTCTCTATTCCCTTAAAAAGATACTTAAGAGCATCATCTAACAGAAGAAGCTCCCGATCATAGATATCTCTCTCTTCGGTACCGAATATCGGTTCTATGCCTTTTGGAAGTTTATGCGGCGGATGCGCATCTGTATAGTGCACCCAAAGAAAAAACTTTTTGAGTCCGGCTAACTCGTCCAGACGCTTTAATGCTGCATCTGTAACTTTCCGTCCGTTTTTATGTTTTCCGCAAGGACCGAGAACGGCAGATTTGTCGATATTGTCAAAGCCTTTATAAAGCCAGGAAATGTTGGATGCGAAATAAGTATCCGGAGCTATCGCTTCTGTTCTGTAGCCTGCTTTTGAGAAAACCGAGGCAATTGTGTTCTTTATATTTATCCATGGAGCCGTCGTCTTTTTTACCAACTCACGGCGGATTTGTGTATTGTGGCGTCCGGACATTAAAGAAGGAAAGCTTAGTCGAGTTGAAGGCCCCTCGCTAAATGCATAATTAAATACCACCGCAGATTTTGCTTTTTGTGTAAGAAACGGCATGGTTTTTCGTTCAGCTCCATAGAGTTCCATATGCAAAGCAGAAACAGCATCAATAGTGATCAATATTACCGGCATCGGACCCGGACGCGGGTTTGCCTCATAGTCATGCCTGCCGCGTTGAGTTGAGTGCGAGCGGTCGGCGTCTTTTCCGTCACAGTCTTGATCAATGCCGTCATTAGGGATGTCTATGGTTCCAGGATGTTTGTTGCCGTCAAAGGACTTGCAGTCGCCCTGTGCCAACCACGGAAGATAGCCGTCTCCATCGACATCAAGAGTATTGACAAAAATGGAGTAGGCAGCAGAAACAGGTCCGCCGGCGTCTTCTATCAAGTAGGTCGATCTATCAAGTGAAGTAGGCAACAACACAAAAAGCGTTCCTCCAATTAAGAAAAATACCAATGCCGCACACATTAATCCTGTTCGCAATCGTAAAGGTATAATCGTTAGAATATGTCTATTTGTTGCAGTTAAAAGAAAAAAAACAATAGCTCCGGCAACTGTAATTATAATTGCACGCCAAGGAAGATGTCTGCCGAACTCTCCCCATTTAATAATTATAAGCCCTATAAATAATGCAGTCGCGACAGCTGATGATACAGTGATAACAATAATCGGTGACTGCGGTTTCTTTATCAGTTTTAAAAAGACGGTTCCCGTACGCCTCCAGACAGGAACGGCAATAATAGCGGCAATCAAAACGCAGGCAGTTGCTATTATAGAAAGAGATGCAGAAAATATGGGTGTTTGAATCTGCGTAATAATTTTTACGACAATCGGCAAAGCTACAGCAATAAAAGCTGACAAACCTAGAATTGTCGCAATTGCTGTTTCTATAAACAACAGTCTGTTTTCAACACATTCTGTTTTAACAAAAGCAATAATGCGGCTAGACCTATTCCTAAAAAGCGATGACAGTTCTTGGTTTCCTGCTCCGTAACTCATGAGTAGTGCAAGAGGAACAAAAAAGATAATGGATACAGAGCCGATTATGAAATACGCTAGACCGATAGCACTGATCATTTCCATGAACTCAAAATCTTGACTAAATCCGTCAATAATCAGAGTTGCCATACAGACAAGAAAAAAAGAAATTACAACCAAAACAAAGTATGAACCTACCCATTTTATGTTTTTTGCGAACACATGCATCTTTAAACTTTCTGCAAATTACGTGAGTCTTAAATATTGCACGCCAGACCTATCGAGAATTTATATTTTGATCAATCTCTTTTAATGTTTTAATAAATCAGAAGTGAAAAGTTTTTCACCCATTCATACCCTATTTTCGCATCAATTTTAGCCCATGCTTGCGCTCTAACAAAAAGTCATGATATCAGGAAACATGACTATTTACGCAAATGACATTATTAAAAAGAAACGAAACGGTATAGAGCTTGACGATGATGAGATACACAAGTTTATCAGCGCTTACAATTTGGGAGAGATTCCTGATTATCAAACGGCCGCTTTTTTAATGGCTGTTTTCTTTCGAGGAATGTCTCAACGAGAATTGGATGCTCTGACCTCGGCAATGCTCTGTTCAGGAACAACTCTGGATTTATCTCACATACCGGGTATTAAAGCTGACAAGCATTCTACAGGCGGAGTCGGAGATAAAATTTCTATTTGTCTTGCTCCGGCAGTTGCTGCTCTTGGAGTTAAGGTTCCTATGATTTCGGGACGCGGTCTGGGGCATACAGGAGGAACGCTTGACAAGCTTGAGTCAATCCCAGGATTTAATGTCAATCAAAGCTTGGAGCACTCTGCTGAGCTGATTCGCGAACATGGACTGTTTTTGATCGGTCAAACAGCAGAGTTGGCACCGGCGGACAGAAAGCTTTATGCCTTGCGAGATGTAACCGGAACGGTTGAGTCTATTCCTCTAATTTCTTCATCAATAATGAGCAAAAAGCTTGCAGAAGGAATTGACGCGCTTGTTCTCGATGTAAAAGTAGGCAAAGGCGCCTTCATGAAAGACTTAAAAACCGCCAAGCAGCTTGCTTCAACCCTCATCGGCATAGGGGTAAACTCGCAAAAGAAGGTTCGAGCTTTGCTTACAGACATGAATACTCCCATCGGATATGCAGTGGGTAATTCCCTTGAGGTTGCCGAAGCGATTGATGTTATGAAGGGACAAGGCCCTTGGGATACTACTTTATTAACTGTAGAATTGGGAGCCGAAATGTTGGTTTTGGGTGAAAAGGCCTCTTCTCTCGAAGACGGACGCGCTATGATGACTGATGTTCTTTCTAACGGAAAGGCACTTTCAAAATTCAAAGACATCGTGAGAGCACAAGGCGGCAACGACGCTGTGATTGATGATACTTCGCTTTTGCCTAGGGCTTCTGAGAGAATGTTTGTTCCCGCATTGAGCGACGGTTATGTATCATCCATAGATCCTGAAAAAATAGCTACTGCGGCTTTGCATTTAGGTGCGGGCCGAAGGGTTAAGGAAGATACGGTTGACCATGCAACCGGAGCGGTTCTGTTGGTTGAGCTCGGCTCTCAGGTGGAAATTGGGGAACCTTTATTGGAACTTCACCACAACGGACAAGGCCTTGATGAAGCCCTTGGATCAGCTACCGCCGCCTTTTCGATTTCAAAAAAACCTCCTGCAAGTCGAAAGCTAATCATTGATAGGATGTAACCGATGAGTGCATTACCATATCTTCGAGGCATATTGGGCATTGCGGTGCTCTTATTTTTGGCATGGGCTCTGTCAACAAATAGAAAAAAAATTCCCATAAGAGCGATACTCTGGGGATTGGGATTACAGTTTTCTTTTGCGCTGTTCATCCTCAAAACCGAGATAGGGCGTTTAGTATTTGATTCAATCAGACGCGCTGCGTCAGTGCTTATCTCTTTTTCGGGAGACGGTTCGTCCTTTATGTTCGGCATTTTGGGAGCTCCCGGCAAATCATTAAAGGTTCTGGATATGGGCGAAAAGCCGGTTGAATTCGGTTTTTCCGTTGCTTTTCAAGTCTTACCGGTAATAGTTTTCTTTTCGGCGTTAATCGCTCTATTGTATCATTTTAACATTATGCAAAAGCTGGTGGCGGGATTTGCCTGGATAATGAGAAAAACCATGAAAATTTCGGGGGCCGAATCTCTGGCTGTAGCCGCCAACATTTTTGTGGGTAATGTTGAGTCTCCTTTAATGGTAAGACCTTATCTTAACGCCATGACTTTCTCTGAGTTAGCAACCGTAATGACAGCCGGCTTTGCCACCATTGCCGGATCGGTTATGGCGGCATATATCAGTTTTGGTGTTGACCCGGGACACTTGCTGGCTGCCTCGGTTATGAGCGCCCCTGCTGCGATTCTCATAGCAAAAATAATGTATCCGGAAACAGAAATCCCTAAAACAATGGGCGGTGCTGCAATTGACCGAGGCGAAAAATGCACCAACGCTATTGATGCAATAGCAACGGGAGCGATTCAGGGTTTAAAAATTGCAGCGATAGTAGGAGCAATGCTGATAGCCTTTATTTCTTTAATCGCCATGGTTAACTTCTTTCTGTCCTATGCAGAGACCTCTCTGGGAGCCATCTTGGGATATATCTTTGCACCTTTGGCTTGGTGCATGGGAGTTGAATCAGGCGATGTTTTAGGCGTCGGAAGGCTTATCGGCACCAAAATAGCGGTTAACGAGCTGGTAGCCTATTTGGAATTGGTGCGTCTCCAACCGGAACTGGGAGCAAGGTCGGGAGTTATAGCACTATACGCTCTCTGCGGCTTTGCCAATTTCGGATCGGTTGCCATTGCAATAGGAGGAATAAGCGCCATGGCTCCCGAAAGACAAAAGGATCTGGCAAAGCTGGGTCTAAAAACCATGTTCGGCGGCGCTCTGGCATCTTTTCTGACTGCAACGATCGCAGGCATGATGGTTTAGTTCTGCGATTTTTCAGAAGCACTAATTTTACAATTCGCGCTCAGTGTTGTTTTTCGACAACAGTGTGTTTCTGAAATCACAGTTTTTCTGAGAATTTTGAAAAAAACCCTCAAAAACTATTGGTACGTATTTTGCGTAAAGTTTTGCTTTGAACGATTGTTTGGGATCTGTGTATTATTTAATAAGGATAAAGTTCATGCATAATAAACTGAGCTACATTGCTTTTTTGGCATTATTGATCTCTATTTTTAACAGCAATATTCTATGTGCACAAACAACTGTGATATCCTCTGCTCCGTTGATAGACAACAAACATTTGAAACAGGAAAAGCCGGCAGAAATTATTCTTGTTGAAAAAGTTCTCGGCGGTCATTGGACCCGTGCCTATCGATATTATCAATACAGCAACGAATATCCTCAAAAAGGTTTTGCCCAATATCTGGATAATCGTTTTGACAGAAAAATAAAAAGGATGAGCTTGATATTGGGTATTGTCCTTCCGACAGTATTCGGTTTGACGTCGTTCGGTATAACTGAATTGGTTATCAAGAAACGCGCTTGGATAGCAGAGCATAACGGTTATATTCCATGCGGTTCAGATCCTGACAGCGACGGAACAGAATGGTGTTTATTCGAACCTTCAGACGGTAAATATGACGGAGACGGCTATAATGTAGGCATCGGATTAGTTGCCGGAATATCATCATTGGCAACAGCAGCACTTCTCTCAGTCGGAATATGGTCTATATCCAAACACTCAAAAAAGAGAAAGTTGTTGCGACCGCTCCTCCCCCAATAGAGCGGTCTCTATTGAGATATTAGGCATCCGCATTGCATTACATCTTTATTACTTTGATCACACTTGGGAATGGTATTTTTTTCTAGATATTCATGAGTTATGCAGTCAGTATTGCCGAAGATATCATCTTCTCCGTCAACACAGGGAGGCTCTGCGATTTTTTTGTCTTTTCTACTGAGCTTTTCATCATTATCACACGGACCTTTTTCTCCGTTAGGACATAGCACCATGGAGGTGTCACCCAGTTGTGTTTTCTTATAGTTTATTCTTATTTCAGAACACTCAGGGTCATTGCTTGTATAATGCCAGTAACCGTCATTTAGTGAAAAATACGCTCCCGAAAACGATGCATCGGTGATCAGAGAGCCGGTGAGATCCGCTCCATGCATGTATGCGTCAGAGAATTTAGAATTAGAAAGATCACTGGAATTGAATTTTGTTCCCACCATCTGGGCGCCGTTGAAATTTGAGTTTTTGGATATGAGATTTGTAAAAGTCATATTGGACAGAAAGCTTCCGGTAAAGATTGCGTCTTGAGCTACTATATTCTCCGCTATTGCCTTCTTCTGTACGGTAACATTATCTTTGAACTTCGAAAAAAAGTATGCATAGGAAAAATCCGCCTTTCCAAGATCCACGTTGGTAAGTACCGAATTCATCAGAAGAGCATAACTAAAATTTACACTGCCCGAAATTCCGTCAACACTTACTATATTAAAGTCTGCGCCTTCAAGATTTGCATTTGCAAAGCTTGCTCCTCCTATTTTTGTATTGGAGAAATTTGTGTACTTAGCATTGTCGTTTTTAATAAGCGGACTAAAATCTATCGATGAAAGATCCGCATCGGTAAGATCGGATCCGCTAAGGTCCGCGCCCTGCATATTTAGTATTTTTCCTCCTGCTCGAAGACCTCTAAGATTACTTCCGCTCATATCAATTCCCGAAAGATCATAACCGTCAATTTTGTCAAGAAGAGCGGCATTCTGAAGTCTTATTGTCTTCCAGCTTTCTTTCGGCAAAATGGTTAAAGGTATTTTCGCAGATGTCAGATACGTGTCACCGTCCGAGCAGGAAACAGCTATGCCGTTGTTGGTTGTTGAAACCTCCCAGTTAAAGCCTGCAGAAACTATTGTTTTGCTTTTGCTGCTGTTTGCAGGATCGCTCATATCCGCGCCGCTCATATCTGCACAACCGAGGTAGTTTTCACCGAGATTTACGTTGTTGAACTTTGCATTTCGCAAGGATGTCATCCTGAGATCTGCGCCGGTTAGATCTACATCAACAAATGAAGCCCCTGCCAAATTTGATCCTACAAGAACCGTGTGTGTAAGATCCTCATCTCGGAATTCAACTTCGTGAAGATCGCATCCGCAACATTTTCTTAAACTGATCAGTATTGTATGGTTGTAGCCGGGAAGTTTGTAAACATGAATACTCGAAACGGTTTCCGCATCAAGCTCAACAGTTAATGGACTACTACCGCTTCCTTGAGACACTTTCACATCTCCCTTGAATTCCTTTTTACTGAAAGACCGTAGAACTGTGTCGGAATCAAAAATGACGGCTTCTTTTAAAACTTGAGGAACATCAACTCCCATACCGTAGTTTTTGAGGCCGAGTTTGTTTAGGTCATCGCATCTGTAGTCAAAAAGAAAAGCAGCTGAACAATTTGTTCCGGCTTTAATAGTTACATCCGTCATCTTAACAAGCACTACTTCACCCGTCATTTTAGGTGCAATGTCCCATTTTGTCGGATTGTCACAAATGAGCCCGACATCTTTTATTCTGCAGAGATCTTCTTCTGTTCCTGTTCGGCTTGTTACGGTTAATGATAAGGCATTGCTTCTAATTATGTCTTTGAAAGCAGGATCGATAGAACCTTGATCCGGCAGGTTAACCTCCGGAACTTTTATGATCTTGTTCTCAACTTTAGAGTCATTTGAAAACACGAGCGGTTTTCCGGTTAAGTCGGTAAATGGATATATTACAATCTGGGTTTGAGGGCCTGTAATATACGCTCCTATTCTATGAGGAATATTGTCACATCTTCCGTTAAGAACCATTAAGACATCATCAGCCTTAGGCATATAGTCATTTCTTCCGACCTGTAGATATTCTCTTAGATATATTGCCGTTTCCCCGCTTGAAAGTTCAAGGTTGCCGAATTTTACGTATTCTTTAAAACCGATGCAGTTATTCGGAGGCTCAGAAGTTTCTGTCCATGCGTCATTGCAATCCGAAAAAACCGTTCCTGCACAGTATTGATCAACATAGTTTCTGTAGGCCGTCTTTATAACATCTCCCGCTTTTGATTTGTAGGAGAATGCCTGATCATAATTGCCGCCGAAACAATTAACCCAAAACTCACTGCTTGAATAACAAGGACCCCAATTATCGTATTGGTCGCCGCAATCACCGTCAAGATTATCAAGTCGGTATTTCCAGACGTTCTGACAGCCGGAAACATTCTTTGAACATTGATTTGATCTATGTGTTCCGCAATCATAGGCGCTATAATAGGTACAGTTCGTCTCTGAATGACGCCACGGTCCGGGAAGAGTACAGTTCGCCGGAATATCAGAATATGTTTTGGGAATATTGCAGATGAGATTGGGGTCTGCTGTGCAGTGATTTCCTGTCGTAACTTGAAGTGTCGGCTCCTGTTCAATCTGAAAGTTAATAGGCTGATAGTCCTCACAGTGTGTAGTTTCAGCCAGCGGCCTTATAAATACTGCTGAATTTTCACCGAGCAGAGTCGACGCTGATGCAGAAGAATATGAGATATGAAAATGATATAATGAAGCAGACGCCATGAACGTTTGACATTCTCCGTCTTCGACTATAAGCACCTCCGTTTCATTTTGATCTTTTATCACGAGTCGGTATTTTATTTCTTCATGCTTTTCAAGACATACTTTCTGTTTTACCGGATGAGTAAACTCATAGGTTATGACATCAACACCGGCTGTTCCGGTATCTCCGTTCCCCGCATTGTTGTTTTCAAGCTTGAGAATTACCGTATCATTATGTCTAACGGGATTAAATTCCGGCACAAGATCCGACTCTTTATGTTTCTTGGATGAATTGCCGTTGATGATCAACTCCTGCTCTTGTATTTCAAAACAACCGGAAAACGCCAACACCATTATCGACATCAAAAAATTTCGCATTTTTTCTCCAAAGAAAGCAAGGCACATATGCACTTAGAAATGAATTAGGTAATATGCAAAAAAGCCGGATAATTTATGTAGTTCCAAACTCAGAATGCAGTAAAAATTTTTTTGAAGGTATCTGAGTAAAACAATCATTCATTTTTTTAGCACTGATCATCTGAGTTGCAACGAAAAAACCGATAAATACTTTTTTTTGTAGAATGTTTCAAAAGAGCGGTTTGCGATCGTATTGTCAGGGCTTACAATTATACGTTTGTATCGATTTGAACATCGGCTGATGTTAAAAATCGGTTTTATGAAAAGCTATTATAGACAAAGGAAATTCGAAATGAACAGATTTCTATCGATGCTATTTTTTCTCGCTGCTTTTCTCATTTTGGGCTGTTTTGAAGTTTCAAAAGAACACTTTTCATCTAACGGCATGAATGTGCATTTTGATTTGAGCGAATTCTTGGAGGAAACCGACATACAGCTCTATCTGCATGCGGAGGGGCGCTCTTATCCTCTGATAAAGCATTCTGAAAATTCTTACGAGGAATTGAACGAAAGGACTGACCTCCTAAAAGGAGCAGAGAAGGAGCGGGTTACTCATTTTGCTACGGGTGTTATGCTGGAAAGCGGTCGGATGAGTCATATTCACATTACTGCAGGTAATCCTTACACCGACCCTAAGCACCAACTATTACTATGGTCACATCTTGTACCAACAACATCTCTGAATGCCGTTAAGGAAAGTTCTTTCTCGATGGGTGACAATCATACCTACTCTTGTGCGGTATCAGCCGCAGTAAGCATGGTTTTCAATCATCCGGAGTTGGTAACTTCTGATCCGGAAAAAGCGGCAATCATCATGCATCACATTGATCCGGTTGCGCCGGACGACCTATGCAACAGAAACGCAACACATCGCCAGGAAATACTAGATCTGGCAACAGCACTGGTTGCAGCCAACAAGAAATACGGCAGTTCGGTAACCAACGAGCCTTTGACAGTTTACACAGCAGAAACACCGGCAGATCCGGATCACCAAAAGGTGTACTGGACCCAAACAATGAACGATAACGAAAATCCGGATCTGATAATGTTTACGGACGGCAAACCTTATTATGTCTACAGATTCACTGAAGGCGATGAGCCTGAGCCGTTGCCTTATGAAGGAGATACAACAAAACTCAGTCCTGCAGTTCAATATGTCTTCCGTCCCGAAGTGCTTGAAGCTGCGCGTGAGGCTGTGCTGCAGGTATTAAAAGATACGAAGAACGATCCGCTGTTACAGGGAGTAAAATACAACGTCATTGAGGGAGACGGACCTTATGAGGGTACCGTAACGATTGATGGTACTGTAACGATTGATGATCCCAAGACATCATCCCTTAAGTTACCTGCTGCAGCATCAGGCGAGAAGATTGCGCTCTCTTACTCAGGAGGCATTGACGGTATGTCTATCCGGCTGGACGGAGGAATAACCGTGGATGAGGACGGGTTTCGCTACGCAACCGTTAAGGTCAAAAACTATTATCTACGACACGGCGCACTTTGGGTAAAGTGGCTGAAACCGGACGGCTCTTATGATGATTGGCTATCTAAAGAATTTGACGGCATATTGGAATTTTACGATTCTTTTAAGATGCCGCCGTATTATGAATGGTTTCACGACATGTCACAGACTGACGAGTCGGTTTTCTTCGGCTTTATCGGCACGCGTGCAGTTATTATGGGTATTCCCGAAAGTCCCGATTGGAGCTATTACAAAATTATGTTGCCGCCTTCGAGCAGCCAAGCGGAACTGATCTTTGCCTCTATGGGAACCGGTCGCTATCATAATGAGAATATTGTTCCTACGATTATTACTTCAATTATAGATATCGGCATACCAGCGTATTTCCTCTTCGCAGGTGCATGGGAAGGTCCCGTGGGAGCACCGATGCTAAAAGATGCCGTTACCAACCCGAAGGTGCTTGCAGCGATTGTAGGTGCCGGACTGGCATTGAATCTGTATTCAGAATCAGGAGGAACAGGAACTAACTACACCGCTTTCGGCAAGGCGCTGGGCGCAATACTATTCAACACAGGATGTGACCGACTCCGCTATGCCATCGTCAAAATGGCCGCAACCAGTAAAGCTGAAGGGGCAATACCCTTCATCGGATGGGGACTATATCTGTCAGGACTTGCAGCCAACTATTCCCAGCTGGTTCAAACAACTGCCGAGGTTGCTTCAACTCCCGCAACCCACAAGAACAGCCTTGTTGCTACCTGGTCAACAAAAGTGCGCATCAAACCCGACCCTCTCAACATTCGCGGCGGGTTTCCTGAATCAGCTACCGACTTTACTGCTAAACTTTTTTTCGGTGATCATCAGGCAGCTGCGTTTGAAGGAACAGTTCCAAACACATCCGTACCGTATCTTGATTTTTCTTTCACAGATATACCGGAGGGAGGAAAAGCAACCTACAAAATAGATTTATTGTACAATAAAAAGGTAGTTGTAGGCCATGTAAATGAAACAGTTCAAAACGACGCCAAAACCTCACCGCCGAACTCCGATGGGGTTAATCACACATTCTCATTAACCGAGAATATGATTGATATTACCGGAAGTACCGTTTACGAGCACAAAGACAAGATTTCGATAGATCAGAACGGCAAGCATGTTTGGCTTGGATACAGTGATGCTAACGGAAATTACATTGCGCCTGCTGCACCGGACGCCACTGTAAAAGATCTGCAGTGCTCCGATTCAGAAGGTTCACTGTGCTCCTTGTCGGATATTACTCTCAGCCTTAAGGGGCATTCAGTCGGCTACACATGGCAGGCCTACGCAGAAAACACACCGGTGTGCGGTAACAATCACTCTGCATCAGGACAAAGTCGGTTCATGAAGAATCTGTCATTGCTAAACAATGAAGTCGGCGGTCCCGAAAGCTTTCATGTGAAAAGCCCTTGCGGCTATCTGGAATACCGACCGGCCGTTGCTTACGATTTTATGGAAGAAACAGACAGATTTAATGTCTTTGTCGATCCTAGCACAACAAAAGGGGTAACTTCTCACTATGTCAGGAAGATAGCTGTCGATGAAACCCTTTCCTTTGCTTCACAGAATACAGCAATAGGAAGGCTAACCCTTCCGCCGTCTGACATAACGATTCATCCCTCAGGTATTCTCGTTTCTATTAATCGAGAGACAGGTAAAATGGAGATACTGGACCTTAAGACAGACCCTGTCCCGCAGGATGAAGCACCGATAGCCTCGCTGCTGCTGGGTATAGGTGACCGCGAGGGCCTTTTGGACAACCCAGTTGCTGTTGCGGTTTCCGGCAACGGTGACATCCTGATACTCGAACAGGAA
>CAYWLQ010000125.1:12753-16966 GCA_964458775.1 uncultured Myxococcales bacterium
CTGCTTTTGATGCAACCGGGGCAGTTCGACGAATTTTCGGTTCAGCGGATGAGAAACGTAACTTCTTTTCTCTTTCTCAAGCATTTGCCGACCGACAACTATTGGACCTTGATGTGGAAAGTACCGGACTGGTCTTTGTCCTTTCCTATCGTTCCGGCGGCAAAAGCAAAGAAGACTATTTCGTAGAGATATACGATATAGAAGGGATGTTAGTTGACACAATCGAAGGCATTGCAGCAGCTCGAATGGCAGTTGATCATTTTCGTAATATTTTTACCCTAAACTATGAACACACAGAAGGACCCGAAAAAATTTCTGAGCCTACGATAAGTCTTTGGAATCCTGTTCCGCAATAGTCTTAGTTGCCTGCAGCAAGCTATGCGGTTTACCAAAATGAGAACTACTTATCTTCGTCGCTTATTCCCAAATATTCATCATAGGAGAAAGCGGATGCACTGCCCTCTATATTGTCGAGGTCAATAATTCTGTTGGACACCGTGTTAATAAATTGGTGATCGCGGGAGGTAAATAACACTGTTCCTTGAAATCGAATCAACCCTTCGTTTACCGCTGTAATGCTTTCTAAATCAAGGTGGTTGGTCGGTTCATCCAAAAGCAGCACATTGGCGCCGGACAGCATCATTTTTGCAAACATGCACCTTACGCGTTCTCCTCCGGACAATACATCGGTTTGTTTCAGTGCCTCATCACCGGAAAACAACATCCTCCCCAGATAGCCTCTAAGAAATGATTCTGTTTCATCCTTAGAAAACTGTCTCAGCCACTGGATTAGATTGAGATTGCCTTTATCAAAGTATTCTGCGTTATCGCTAGGCAAGTATGATTGAGAGGTAGTCACACCCCATGTAAAAGAACCGCTGTCAGCTTTTTCTTTACACAGCAAAATTTGAAACAGCGTTTTTACAGCGATATCGTTTTTGCACAAAAAAACAACTTTATCTCCCTTGTTGATTGTAAAGGTAACATTATTAAGTATGGGAACATCATTAACTGTCTTACTCAGATTCTCTACGCGCAGAATATCCTTACCTGCTTCTCTATCTGATTTAAAATCGATGAAGGGATATTTTCTGTTGGATATCGGCAAATCTTCCAAACTCAGCTTTTCCAACTGCTTTTGTCTGGACGTCGCTTGTTTGGACTTTGATGCGTTAGCACTGAATCGTTGAATAAAGGCTTTTAGATCCTTTGCTTTTTCTTCATCTCTTTTCTTCTGATTTGCTCTCAGTTGCTGTGCCAGCTCCGAAGATGTGCGCCAGAAAGTATAGTTTCCGGCATAAGCTGTAATCCTACCGAAATCTATATCTGCAATGTGAGTACAGACCTTGTTGAGAAAATGCCGATCGTGAGAAACAACAATAACAGTATTCGAAAATCTAAACAGAAAATTTTCCAGCCAAACAATTGACTTAATATCCAAATGGTTTGTGGGCTCATCAAGCAGAAGAATACTTGGAGAACCGAATAACGCGCGCGCCAGCAATACCTTGACCTTTTCGGGTCCGGAAAGATCCGCCATTTTCTTGTCCAGATACTCGGTTCCAATACCAAGCCCGGCCAACATGGACGCTGCTTCGGATTCCGCTTCCCAACCGTTCATCTCGGCAAATCTCGCTTCCAATTCGGCAGCTGCCATGCCGTCTTCTTCCCCAAAGTTTTCTTTTGCGTAAATCGCTTCCTTTTGCGCAATGACCTCAAAGAGCTCTTCATTTCCTCTCATCACAGTATCCAACACTGTAAGGGCATCAAATTCAAAGTGATTCTGTTTAAGAACAGAAACACGGCAACCCTCTTCAATACTCACAGTACCCTTGTCCGGCTCTAATTCACGAGAAAGGAGCTTTAAAAAAGTAGATTTTCCCGAACCGTTGGCACCGATAAGTCCGTAGCAGTTGCCGGATGTAAATTTAATATTGACTTCTTTAAATAGTAATTGCCCTCCAAAGGACAAGCTGACGTCTGTGGTAGTAATCATGATGCGGTCTCCTAAACTTCTATTGCATCCGGATCCTCTAAGCACCGCAGAAAGCGGCGAAAGCGGGAAGCTGCGATACACTGTTTGCAAGACCTTGCCAAATAAAAAATGCAGAAAATAGGGATGTCTCTAAGATTTGACAGTTCATATATTCCACTGTTGACAATGCTGACTTAACTATCATATAGCTTGTCCCATGCGCTCTCAGAAGATTCGTCGATTTGATGTTGTCATTAGTCTCGGTAAATCCTGTCAGGCTGCCTATCAGATGAAGCGACGCGGACTAAGAACAAAGTCAGGTCCGTTTGATTGGTTTACCGTTCCGACAGCCGGTCTGTTTACTGTTTTAGAGTCCGATTTTGAAAACTTTATGCAGCAAGACAATCTAACAGAAGTCAATAATCGTCGAGGCTATTTAGTTGTCCGTGACAACATTACCAAAATACAATCACTTCATGATTTTCATGCAAATCAAACAATTCAAGAAACGTGGCCTTCGTTTAGAGATAAAATGGAAAGACGCATTAAAGCATTTAAAAAAGATTTAGCAGAATCGCCTAATGTTTTATTTATTCGACACGGCATTTTGAGGGAAGAAAGTATTCGACTAATCAACCTATTGAAGTCGATACGAAGAGGAAAGCCGTGTACATTGTTAGCCTTGGATCAGTCCTTTTCTGATACTGAAGAGCCGTATGATAAAGATATCATTTCAATGCATATGCCGCAACAGGACAACAGTTGGAAAGGGAGCAATGCAGAATGGAATAGAGTCCTTTCTCACATAGGTCTTTCGTATTTTTCATTTCGTCAATATCAAGACCGCTTTGCCTGCATTCCTATAATTGAAAAGATCCAAAAAAGACTCAGTGCTTTGGATTCTGTGCTTTTTGGACGGAAGCGCCCCGTTATTAGATAGCAAAGCATAGTTGTATTACTGGACGCTATAGAATTACTTAAATGCAAAAAAATGCATCTGGCGACCGAACTGTTTTTCGAATTATCGGCACACAGTAAGTGATGATTGGCATCAGGTTCTTAAGGAGAGCGACATGTGCCGATGTAGTAATTTTTCTAAAAACAAAATGTTTAATAGTCTGTGCTTTGCGACTATTTTTATTTTAATCGGATTAATAACAACGCTGCCGCTTGGTATTGTATTTGTTATCGGATACACAGGTATGTGATATATGAATCCATTTTCAACAAATGAGAATCGCTTGGTTCTAAAGGCTCAAGAGGGAAGTCCATCTGCGATTGATCAGTTGCTAAGACTTTACGAACGTTCTTTGTTTCGACATATCTATTGGATGATGAAAAACGAAGACGATGCATATGATGCTTTACAGCAGACCTTTCTCGCAATTGTAAAAAGCCTTAAAAATCTAAGGCGGCGAGAGCTTTTTCGTCCTTTTGCCTTTGGAGTTGCAACCCGCGTTTGTTTAAAGATGCTGTCCAAGCATATGAGCAGCAAGGAAGATTTTGACCAAGAATACGCTGAACATTCAGATCAAAATCTTTCTCCGGAAGAAGAAAAGCAAGTCAAGGAGAGACGTGATTCTTTGCTTGAGCAGGTAGGAACTCTTTCTCCGAAAATACGGTCGGTCATTTTGTTACATTTTTACGAAGATCTATCGCTACCGGAAACCGCAGCAGCTTTGGAAATAAATTTGGGAACAGTTAAATCTAGACTCAGTGCCGCACTGTCTGCCCTGAGATCTATGGAGGAGGTAAAGAACCATGTTTAAAGATCCCGATTCGACAAGACTAAATCTAGCAAGACAAACTGTTCAGACTTTTTTGGTAAACAAAAAACGAAAAGCAAACATTTTGTTCTACGCCACATTATTAGCAGAAGGATTGTTTCTATCACTAATGCTCTATTTTATGGATTTCGGCGAACGTATACAGTGGTTCATGTTCTTCGGATTCTGCTTTATCTACGCACCGCTCATCCTTTTTTCATGGCACAATTCGGTAGAAATTGATCGTCTATATTACAGACTCATTGACGAGCTGAAATTCGGCGAAAAATAAACCGGATATCCGCAGGCAAACCAAAGCTTGTCCTTAAACCCCAAAATGTTTTAATCTACAGACAACAGTTAAAACACAATCCGCAATCCGGGGACGGTCCTGTCAAGTTGTCATCTTGGGGGACACACCTGTCAAAAGAAGCTGTTACTCCTCTTCAAGCTGCAGATTGTATCTGGTGCG
>CAYWLQ010000126.1:0-14375 GCA_964458775.1 uncultured Myxococcales bacterium
GCCGGCCTGTCACGCCGGAGGCCGCGGGTTCGAGTCCCGTCCACCCCGCAACAAAGCCCTGGGAGAAATCCTAGGGCTTTCGCGCATTTAGAGCTTTTTATCTTCCCCAAAATCACGTTTTTAATTCTCGTTGCCTCTATGCTGCCGTAAATTCCGCGCGGAATAGTCCAAAAGTGCGACTGTTTCACTCTTCACATCCGGAAATAAATGGGCATATCGCATGGTCATGTCGATAGTCGCATGCCCCAATAATTCCTGAACTGCCTTGAGAGTCGCCCCCCTCATGACCAAATGCGAAGCAAAAGTATGACGTAAAGTATGCCAACCGATCATACGCAGCCCCGCATATCCGCAACAACGTTTGATTGCAACATCCGCACGTCGATGAATATGTCGACCTCCGTCGGGTTTACAAAAAATCAGCTCACCCTTTAGATGTTGATGCTGTTTCAAAACAGCAACCGTCTGAGATGACAACGGAATATCGCGCTTTCGTCCGCCCTTCGGCGTTGTCACATTCCCGCGATAATAATTTCGTCTCACCACCATCAAACCGTTTTTTAAATCAACGTCCTTCCAGCGCAATTCACACAATTCACCAAAACGAATCCCGGTTTTCAAGGCGATATAAATCATTATCTTCCATTCAGAATTATATCCCGCTGCTTCGATAAGCCTGTCAGCCTCTTCAAAAGTAAGAAAATCAAACTCGGGATCATCAACCTTAAGAAGACGTATACTGGGAGCTTTCTCAATAATTTCTATCTCTTCCGCGTAGCGAAGCAGTTTACTCAAGGTGGCAAGTGCATTGTTAACGGTTTTGGCTTTCAAGTTTTTCTTCAGAAGCATCCCTTTTAAGTTGTCAATATCTCGAACTCTGATCTCATCAAGGTTTTTGGTACCTAGTGCAGGCAGAAGATAGCGGCAAAGATTCCCTTTCTTGGATTCAACCTCGGATTGTTTATTGTGTACCTTCGCATAGCTGTTCAAAAATTCCTCGGAAAATTCCTTAAGCGTCGGTATCTCTTTCTTTTCCTCCTTTTGTTTTAAAGAACCGTTTGCCAACTCAATACGAAGCTCTCGTTCATATTGCGCGGCTCCGGCTTTGGTTTGTATCGGACTTTTTCGTCTGATTCGAACCGCCTCACCGTTCAGAGACTGATAATCAATATCAACCATCCAGAATTCATGCATTTTATCCGTCCCTGGGTAGTGACGTTTTACTTTTCTCACACTCAATTTATTTCTCCTGGTAAGTGTGAGACAAAGAGCTTACCCCACTGCAGACTATCACATTTTTTACCGATGCAAGACATTCCGGATGCTTCTTTTCTTAATGCCGAGACTTTTTGTTGCCGCCGCCGCCTAAAAACAACCATTCAAGTACAATTTTCTTTGAAAAGCGAATGACTCGACCTATTCGTTGACCTCCCGGAATTTCTCCCCTGCGATACATTGCATAGACCAAATTCGGCCGTACCCTTAAAAACTGAGCAATTTCCGAAACCGTAGCTATCGGCGGAAGATCATCTGAGTCCATGTAGCACGTCTGCAAGGTCAAAGCATTTTTCAAAGTTTCTTGTTCGTCAGAATTCATTATAACCTCCGTCTTTGTTACACTTTCAGTAAAAGATAAAAATTGAGAACAGCAGACGTTTTGTTAAACGCCTGCTGTTCCCGGGCACGTTGACGGAAAGCGAGAGCCTCCTGTCGTGATATGCCGCTACGCATCGTGATCCTCTTTTCGGATGTGAAGATTTCCGTCAATCGGAAGGGCGTTAAGCCTGATGTTCAGGCTTCCGTCCTTGTTGACGAATGCGACGCCGATTTGAAGCCATAATGACTTCTTGTCTTCGCCGCGATCCACGATGCTGTAGACTTTGAGCATTTCTGTGTTGCTCATAGCATTGGGGGTTAGTAATAAACCTCCGGCCACGAGGCCGGAGAACGATCTTCCGAAACGAAAGACCGATCTCCGTACGCAGAATCCGTAAACGTGATCCGTACCTGCGGGCATGAGACTGCCCGCCGAAAAGCCCGATACAATCGAACCGACATCGCAATACGCCGCAGTAAACCGACGCGCGATGAATGTTTCGATCTTTTTCGAGCCGGGGAAAAACCTGTGTCGCTCGTTGTCTTGACGGAGGGAGGAGCAAAGAGCTTCCTCTCTGCTCCTCTTAATGCCGTCTAGACAGAGTTCTTTTTCGAGAGCCTCCTGTCTTGCAGGGCTTTTCGTCGTCTCTCTTTCCTCTGTTCCTTGGGGGATTTCCGGACACGCGTAGGTTTGCGGCCGGAAAAGTATACTCCCAAAGCTTGAACAAAGCCGAGAATCAGAATTCCCAGGATCACAAGCGTGAAAATTGAGCAGGACATGGTCAGCATGATTAAGAAATAAAATATGACAAGCTGCAAAACGGCAGCACAGGTCCGGGATAAAAAAAGGGCGAGCGGGGGCATCCGAAGATGCCTCCCGCTCTCGAATCACATCGTTCAAAGCTGTTATGCTTCCTCCGGAGGAAGCTTTTCGCTTTGATCCCTGAGGTTTAGAACCACTCTGATCGCCGAGGTAATATCCGAATACAATTCTCGGTTGACAGAAGCGGCCCTGAGATCGCCTCCGAGCCCTATGACTCTCTGGTAGCAGTACAGCGCACGTACCACTAACTGAGCGGTCTGGGGCGAAATGACGATCCCTTTTTCCTTGTCGTTTGACATGGGATGGGGGGTTAGGAAGTAAAAAACCTCCGGCCGTGCAGCCGGAGACAGAGCTTTCGAAACGAAAGACCTGTCCCCGAATACAACAAATAATGCGATCCGTACCTGTCCGCGAAAAACGGACCCGCCTTCTGTTCTCAGCTTGTCCGGTGTCGGGACGTATTCCGAAAGATTCCGTCCCGGGACCGAGGAGCGCCCTGAGGGCGTTGATAATGACTATACTCCTCAGTCCCGAAAAACGGCGTAAACTCAAAGGAAGACGTTCGACAGCCGTATCAGACAAAAACAGACGCATACCTGCACAGGGAAAGAGCGAGGCGATGTCGGACTCCTGCATAAGGAGCGCATGCGAAAAGAATTCCCGGCGACGAAAAAGTCCCGAGTCTTTTCGCCCGAAATCGAATCGCGTGAGGCCGGCAGACCTCGCTCTATTCCCTGTTTGACCTGTGTCGTAGGTGTTCATGCGGCAACACCTGTTTCAAGTACGGGAGACATCTCCCACTCCACACTAAGACTTCCGCAATCCAGGCATTCACCGTAGTAATCCCGTTCGTCCTCACAGTCCTCACAAATGTGAGTAATGCAATTGGCTGAAGAACAATCGAGACAGAAACACTTGTAAAAGTCGGTTGAAAAAAACATAGCTTCATGGGTTAGAGGATGAGAATCCGGCTTCATTTTTTCTGACTTCGGAAGCGAAAAAACACAAAAATAAATTGCCGTTGAAAATTGATTTCGCAGGCGACACAGGTCCTTTGTTATAAAGTTGCCTTTCATCGGTACACGGAGCGTCTTTGATCTATTCACGGTGTTCCTCCTCATTTGACACGACGGTATTGTTGGACCCTGATGGTTTGAAGAGAGTAGTCCGGTTTCCCTTCCAGTCGGTCCATATAGGCTCGTCGATGACCGTCCTCTCGTTAAGCAGGGAAGCGTCGCAGAATCTGAAGATATGCACAAACGAGGCTTTGCCCTCATCCTCAATCGGATTTGAGTCACCGAGTTCATCTGCGATACTTTGCAGCTCATCCCTCATTTTGGCGATTCGCCTGTTAGGATTGCCCCCTTCGACAACAAACAGGCATCTCAATTTGCCCGCTTTCCAGTATTTCCAGTATAAACACTGTTGGTAGTAGAGCATATATGAGAAGTATTTCTCCCGTATTTTTCCGGTAACGGATTCGGTAGAACGGTCGCTTTCCAGGAAGAAAGCGGCGCTGTATTTCGGACCCTGGATCTTCGAGTATAGAAGAAACAGCGCATCAGGTCTGAACCGTACGGTTCTTTTTCTGCCGTTGATTCTGTGTTTCATATCCTCGGCAAGGAGATATCTTTCGGCAGGTTTTTTTGCTTCCGGATTCGCAAACTCCCATTCCGGTATCGCTCGCTTCAGAGAAACATGTTCATGATCGCGAAGTCCGAGGTCGAAAGAAATCCTGATGTCATTGGTAAGGAGGGTATGCTGCAGAAAAAAAGTTTCGGCGGACTTTGCATTGACGGCAGAGTAAGGAAGCTTAGCAGGGGCAGTATCGAGCTCCTTGGCTACATGTTCCCAGCCCTTCGCTCCGAGGGCATATACAAGCTCCTCGCACATAGGTCTGCGTTTTAACGAAACAACGTGGCCGAGTTCTATCAAAGCTCTCATTCTGCGTCTGATTACCTGCACGCTGCGGCCCGTAAGCCTGGCAAGCTGCCCCGAGCGAAGATATCGATAGGTAAACAAAGCAAAAAGGAGTTGTGTATCAGCGTGTACGAATGACATGGCTAAAATCCTCTCGGTTGGTTTTTGCGGTGAAAGCTTTTTTTTATTGATTCCGCTTCAATCCGTTCAAAAACATCCTTGGTCGGCATTTCCGGTACCTGAGGCCGTACTTGTGCAAGAAACAGGTCTTTATAGTCTTTACCGCAAAACTTCGTATCAAAATGCCATGGTATTTCATGGGTTACGATTTTCGTTACGGAACCCGTCTCTCGGTTGAGAATGAATGCGTGTCTGGGAGGCAAATCGGCAATAAGATAGCTTTGAACACGCGCCTGCTCATCCAGCGACATATACGGCGCCTTAACAGACCTCGACTTGCCGTGACTCTCCCCTTTCTGCTCGGACACGGATTTTCCCAAATTCAGAGAGCTTCCGTGTGTAACGGTTTTGGTTCGGCTGTTCGCAATACCTTGCGAAATTGATTCTCCTGCGCTTCGGCAGATGCCCTCGATAAAAGAGATTCCTCTGGCGATAGATTCCGAACGACTTTCCGTTTTACTGCCGCCTACCGAACTGCTTTTCCCTTTCATTTTCGAAGCCGACACACCGCGACTTTTTCCCTTGGCTATGGACCTGATATTCGAAATGACCGATGAAACGGCTCGCGCCGTATTGCTGCCCACGGAATGACTGTTCGTATCAGAGAAGCCCTTGTTATTAGCCTTATTGGAGCTGTTGCCGTGTCCGGTATTATGAGCGCTGCTTAGACCTTCAAAACCTCCGTGCATGCCGTCGCTGAGGGAAAAGAAAGTCCCTTCTCCTACCGACTCGCCCGAAGAGATACCGGTCCCTTCGGTGTCGCTCGTACTCTCGCCTTGGGAAAAGGACTCGGCATTCGCAGATCCCGTGCCCTCGGCCACAGTTTCCGAATCCGTAGTTGTTATAGCAACGCCGTGAGTTTTGGATTCGCAACGGCTCCAGTTCTCACCCTGAGAAATACTCAGTCCCAGTGATTTTACCTCAGCTCTGGATACTCCTGCGGACTCACTGAAAGACACCTGCATACCGGAAGACAGCGTAACAGTCTCCCCCTCGGACTCAGCAACGGCTTTACTGAGAGAGACAGCTAAAGAGTATGACACTGAACCCGAAAAGGTTGTCGACTCAGAGAAGGACGTCTCTTCGGTCTCAGGCTTCTTCATATCTCCGCGAGGCCGGAACACGCGATACGATGCTCTTAAAGCATCTTCCACGCCCAGTTGGAATATACAGTGATTCCATGCATTCTGGGTAATCGCTTCCAGTAACTGCTCGCCGCCGTCCTCTGTTATCAGCTGTCCGTCGGTCTGATGTGCAAGTATCAGCTGCAAGCCGTAGTTCCTGATTGTAGAAATGTCTATACACCATTCGGAATCAAACAAAAGATGGAATTCGTCCACAAAAAGCGCTACGTCATCTACGATTTGCTCATCGCTTCTTCTCATTACAATTGCTTTAATTCTCTCGATTATCAAAGAGCCGAGAAAGGCCTGCGCTTTAAGTCCTCTGCCTCTGGGTAGGTGAACAAACAGATGTTTTCCGCCGTTACAGATGTCATCGAAGTCAACGGTAGACTTCGGTGCAGACAAAAAGCGATAGATCCTTTCATCATTTAAAAAAGGCCCGAGTGCGGTCCAGCTGCTGGCCACCCAATCGTTGCGCTGACGAGACTCTAAAGCGGAGAAAAACTGCGCCATATAGTCGCGTACAAATTCAAGTCTCATGTCGCGCCCCTCGGCCTCGGCGCGATTGAGCAGTTTTTCGATGAAAGGTTTTATTTCGTCATCGTCTTTCATCAGCAGTAAATGAACATCGCAGACCGTCCCTCCCGCCTCGGAAATCAACGCCGCTGAGGAATGGAGCATAAGCTGTCTTCTCATTTGCTGAGACATATCGCTTTTCGAAGCGCGTTCAAAAACCTTTAAGAACTGCCACGCACACTCGGAAGCAGTCATACCGTGCTTTTTCTCCAAGGGATTGTAAAATACTCCGGAGCAGTCCTCCTCTGCAAAATCGAGTACATGAACGCGTGATACAAACTCATCGCGGAAGCCTAATATTCTTCGGTTGAGTGCGGGGTACGGAGTGCGCGCCATAAGACTGAGATGAAGATATAAATATCCCAAAAACTCGATACACTTCTTGAACAAGGTTCCGACAGGGTCCACCACACATATGCAGTGCGCCAAAGCGACGAATCTTTGGAAGATAATACTCAGGATTATCCCTGTTTTCCCGGTTCCTGTAACGCCTTTCACCAGCATATGTTTCCTCATTGACTCAACGCGGAGAAGAAGGTCTTTCCCGGTCTCCGTTATCTCTCCCAGATTGATGTTCTTTTCCTCCTGCGTCTCGATAAATTTTCCGGAGCCGTGCTGCAACATTGATGTCAGTCGGGGTCCTATGTTCAGGTTCAGTTTTCCCATAATGATCACAATCTCCTTTTCTATCGCCTATTTTTCGTTTTATTCTGTAAAATACCGAAATGAACGCAGTAAAAAAGAGTGAAATAGCGGGTGCGAACAAATCTGTGGCAAGCGAATACATTAAAGACGGGACGACGTAGTTCCAGCGCAATTCTATTGCCTCAAATTTATCCGGAATACGAAAGCTGATAATAGGAAAATCGCTTTCCTGCTCTAGATCGGTGAGACGTTCTAGAATGACCTCTTTGCCTTCCTTTACAGAGTCACGGATACGGCCTACGGCTTTCTGCATGGCTGCATCTCCCTTGACCAGATACAAAGTGTCCAGTCGTTCTATAAGGTCTCTGATCCAAGGCAGCGCCGAAGTATGAAGTTTCATCAATATTATATTTAATGAAGCGAGCTTAGCCTCGACGTTGCGGGATTTTGTCTCAATAGGAACGTTATCGGCGCTGATAATCTTATGTATCTCTGTAAGGAGCTTCTCACCTCGATGATAGAGGCGATCCGACTCCCGGCTCTGATTCTTCAGAGTTTCGGCAGCATTCCTATATCCGTCTCCGAGACCGTTGACGTTCGACGACACTTTTCCTGACCCTCTTCTACCGCTGAGAGGTCCTCCGTCTATTTCGCGTTGAACCATACTGCTGTTGACATCTCCCATACCGCTGAGATGAGATGCCAACTCAACTTCTTTTTTTCTGCGATGATACAGCATCGTCATTGCGGTTCTTGCTTCATCGGCAACAACAGCGATATGCCGCATAACTGCTTTGTCGGCGCACATGCCGAAAGCGGAAAAAAAGGTTGATGTCATCAACGTGAAAGCGACTACTAATAAAGATACGACAAGAAGCCGCCGCTTCATCTTTCTCGATGAACGCGGATAATATCGGATAATAATCGCCCACGAGATAAAACATCCGAAAGCGCTGAAGCCCGCCAGCATAGTCGGCTGCACCCAAGATTCGAAAAAACCGTCAGACCTTAAAAGACGCATGCCTCTAAGAGTCAGTATTCCGGAGACTACGCACGCGACAGCCATGAACGCGGTAAGACTGTTAGTCGACTTGTTATGATTGCGGTATTTCATGTTGTTGCCTAAAACCCTTTCGGTACATGCATTGCAGGTCGCATCGGTACGGATTGTTCATTCCGCTTCTTCCGTTCTTCGGAAATGATCGAAATATCAGAGGTTGCAGTCTCCGCTTCCGACGGCTCATTTATGCACGCTTCAGCTTCAGCCTCAGGAGGAACCGGGTCCGAAGAAACGGCTTCACAAGAAAGATAGTGTCTAAGAGCGAGTCGCCTAAAGCGTTTGGGATCAATATTGCCGTTAAGCTCCATAACGGCGGCCGCAAGCCACGGCACGTCGAACATGATGTCATCGGAGTCTTCTTTGTTCATCTCCGCATTGAAATCCGAATCAAATCTGTCCAGACATCCCCGTCGTATACGGTTTAAGGCGAGCTGCTCGAAAACAAGGTTCGGATCCGGATGAAACGGCAGGGCTGCTGAGAGAATCTCCTCATCCTCAGTAAGAACCTCTTCGGGACGGTCGAAAATTGACCCGTCATTTTGCCATCGCTCCGATACGAAACGAACGGACTCAACGGCCTCCTCAATAAGCCCGCTGTTATCTTCTATCGCATCCTCACTTCGTTCCTCTTTTATCTCCGGATCAACATCAATGATTTGCGAGTCATGAATACAGGAAGGAGAGGGAAGAAACAGTCGAGGACTCGGGCTGTCTTCTTCTGTGACTGGTGTATATTCATTGTGCACAGGCTCTTCAGCCAAGCCGAAATCCATCTCGACCCAACTGCATAACAGCGAGGCGTTAGGCCAAAAATGCGGCCACAAAATCTTATTGAATATAAAAGCTCTATCCGTTCCTCGTTCTTCAACTGTTTCATAAGAAAATCCTTCTCCTGTGCGAAATCCGAAAACAAAAGTAGTAAGACGAAGCACTCTGCCTGTAATCCGCAACGGATGCCTCTTTTTAACTGCTGTGACGGCATCGTTAATCCATTTGACAACCTTCTCATCACCGCTGCGATACGATGAATAGATAGGCGTGAAAATCTGCTGTTCTACGACGATTTTAAAAGGCCCGAGAAGCGCTTTCGGCAGCTCCTTTGCACGGAAATATGAAAAATCAGCCTCCTGTTTGTAGAAAGCGCTCTCGTCGGGGCGAATGCCGAAATACTCAGCAAATAGAGGTCCGAGTACCTCTAATGCGAGCCATGAATCGACCTGATTGATCCCCGGTTTGCCTCTGAAAGTCTGAAGCTTAGGTAACAGACAACTTGAAATAGCCGCAATAACACTTTGCCGCCGCCGTATTTTGTCTATAAGAGGAATCAATGCGTCGATAATCAATGCGATGACGTACACCAGTATGACAATAAGCCCCGTTACGACCAGAATTTGTCCGAGAAGAGACAGAGCGTCTCCGACAAAATTAAAAAACCGCATGAGAAGGTTCCATGCCCAAAGTCCGACTTTAACTACCGCGACAACGCACGCCAATGCCAGACCGCCGAGAAACCAATCAAGGAAAGTACTTTTTTCTCCGCTATTGTTTACTTGAGACATGACTGCTCCTTTCCGCTTTTTGTAGACACCGAGGTTTCAACTGCCGACAAAGGCATCGCGTTCCAAACTTTTCCCGACTTAGGGCGACCGGATTCCAAGTTTCTTCTGTCCATTCAATAGCGCTCTTTCCTCTCATGGAAGCACCTCACTTTCAGAGATCGCCGTTTCGGAGGACGAAAGATTGTCAAAATTTTCAAACGACTCCATGTCGCCGACCAATCGCAGAATGTCGCCGATACTGAGGCCTAAATGGGAATTGCCTTCCTCGTCCTGATAACGGACTGCACAGAACTCATAGGTAATTCTGAAACTCCCTTCCTTCTGCTCGCCCTCCAATAACGCGGAGAATTCTCGAAGCCCGTAGTTCCTGAGAGTTTTCGCTCCTGGATCATTGCTGCGTTCATGAACCGTGAGCAATGCTACCGCAAAGCGTCTGAGAAGCTCTTCATTGCTGACCATACCGCTCAAGGTCGCCTTTCTGAGCCCGTCCGTCACACGCTCGGCAAAGATTTCAGGGATACTTGCATTGTCAATTCGCATTTTATGCTGTCCTTCCTTCAATCCCGCCTTTTAGGAGGGATCTGTCAAAACTAAACGCATGTTCAGTATTTACGGACAAAAAATTTTGAGTTGTTTTTACATCCTTCATACAGGACTCCTATTTTCTATTAAGTACGTCGTGTTTGCAGTGCCTGAAGGCAACTCCTTCAATAGATAATGAAATCGCTCTCTGCTCATCAGCCTTATACCCTGCAAATATCGGGGCATGTTTGCTTTCAACTTTTCGTATCAGTTCATCACAATCACTGTTTATAAACGCATCTTTCTGCATCAAAACACCTCCTTCTCCAATGGAGACGCAATTCTCAAAACTTTGCCGTAATCGGCAGGTTTTCTAGTTTTCTGACCTATAAGACACCAAAGTACGGGAATGCGGGGGTTTTGCATCGGAGCGTTGCCGCGCCCGTCTGTAAAATACAGCACCAGGGATGCACGATGCTGTGCCAGAAATTGAGACGACAGCGGCTCGACAAAGGAGGTTCCGCCGCCACCTCGTACATGCTCAAGTTTTCCGTTGTATCGATATTCGCGATGAATTTTTGTATCACACTCTACAACCCATATATCAGCTGCGGAGGACAAGGACTTGATTTCCTCTCGGATTAACGAAAGAACTTTGTGATTGTTCATACTGCCCGATGTGTCTATTACGGCTATGACTTTAGGACGACCGACAGTACGTCTTTTTCCGGGAACAATACCGATAAGATGCGGCAGGCGACGAGAAGGACGGTGCAAACACGGCACGGAATGAGACATCTTCCGCAACAATGCTCGCAGAACAACAGCCCAGTCTGTTCGGGGTATGCCTTCTTCAGCAACGGTAATGAGCATATCTTTCGGATTGCAACCTTGCATATGTTTGCTGACGGCTATGAGTTTATTTTCCTCTGCTGAGCGAATTTCTTCAGGAAGAGAAAGAAGTACATTTTGAAGGTCGTTCAGTATAACAGTCGCCAAAATCGTGTTTTCCTGCTTTTGGGTATTTTCCCAAACATGTTCATCGACTGTTACTAAAGAAGGAGCCGGTTTTCGTGCGGAAGCTGAATCTGCCAGTCGGTGATATCTGCGAACGGTGTTTTCTCCCGGCGGAAGACCGAACATATGAAGTCGCAACGGATTTCCGGGTAAAGGCTCAGTAATGAATTCATTTACCGTTACTTCCTGTGCGGCAACCAGTGCAGAACGGTCCGGATATTCTTCAGGCTTCATCTCATAATGTCTGAACAATATGTGATGCACCTCATGAAGCAGCACTCCTACCAGCTCATCGGGGCTGACGGATACCGCGAACGCACTGTTGTATCTAAGCACTACGTTCAAATTAGAATCCGGGCAAACGCTCATTGTCGGAATAGTCGGGTCTTCGATAATTTTCCAATTATCGATAAGCACCGCAAAGAGCGGATGCCGTGATATCATCCGACAGAGACCGAAACGCACGGGTCCCGAAGATGTAATTTCAATTCCGTTCATTGTTCCGCCTGTTCGGTTTTGTCGTATCCTCGCTCAACCGACCATTTGTCGAAATCAAGCTTCATGTCTGCCGGAATATCCTCCAAAAAGTGCTTCAGATTTGCATGTTTTCCTTTTGTGTGTGTGACCGAATTCCAATTATGACTTCTCTGAAGATGACGTTTCAGTTTATCAATTGTGCATGCGACAAGATCCAATTTCCCGTTTGTGACCATTTTCTTTACGGCCGCTCTCACATTGAGATAATTATTCAGAATTTCCTTCGGACCGGGTGCGTATTCAAAACCTTGATAAAATCGATACATTGCTACGGCGATATTTAAGCCTACCAGCCCTGACCAACCGTAAACCAGGACAGAAGAGTCATCGTCTTCTCGGCGAAATTTTTCATAACTTTTCAGATACTCGCTTACATAGGTCATAGAACGAGGGTTGACGTTTGATTCAGAAAAGATATTAGGCGACTGTTCTACAAATTCTATTACAACCGGATGAACATTGTTCTTCCTTGCCCAAGCCAGCCAGCCTTCACAATCTGCTTTTACACGAAAAATCAAGAATCTTGACAGCATCGCCGGGTCAAGAGGGTCTACGCTGTAATCTCCTCCGAAAGAATTGACGGCAGCGCAAGGAACCCAACCCGGAGGAAGCACATAATCATGCATTCGTCTTCGTGTTAAAAGCTCTAAAGCAGGGGTTCTGGTCATTTCGGGAGCACGATTTAGTTCCTCAAATAGGAGAAGACCTTTTCCCTCCTGAGGAAGACAACTAGGCGGAGCATAAACGGTACGTCCGTTTTTCCGATAAGGCATTCCGAGAAGGTCACTCGGATCAAGAAGGCTCAAATCAAGTACGATTAAGGGGATGTCCAGTTCGTCGGCAACCTGTTCGACAACATTCGATTTGCCGATTCCGTGAGGCCCTTCCAACATAAACGGCTGATTTGCTCTATAGGCAATGATTGCGGAGCGACGGACTTTGCTGATTGAAATTTCCGTACTCATCCTATTCCTCCATATTTTCGGTTTCGATGTCGCAGCAGGTTTTCGCAAGCTGTAAGGCGGCATTTTTGCCCTTGTTTGTCAGCCTCCGCTTCGATTCAGTTATTTCCACTAGACCGTCTCTGAAAAGAGGGGTCTCTATTTCTTCAAATATAAATTTCTGATCCAATCCGAGGTTGTGCGCCAGATGCCCCAAAAGCATCGGTTTTTCACCGGACAGCAGGATTTTAAGATAATCTTGTTCAAAGTTATCCAGCATCAGGTTCTCCGCTTTTTCAATTCGAAAGTCTCTGAGGAAATCACAGATCTTTAATTTTGACAGTTCCGTGTCGGTGTCGGGAAAGTATTTGTACGCCAAATCGACCCAGTGAGCGGCTCGTCGAGGAATACCCCTAGACACTTCAACGAAACAGGTGATTGCTTGAGCGGATACGCGGAGGTTTCTCTTCTCTAAAAGCTCCTTGATGATTTCCCGCATCTCTGCCGTTGAATAGGGCTCCAAATGTATCTTCATCGGACATCTGGAAATCAAAGCAGACCGCAGAGCGCCGGGAATATTGGTAGATAAAATAAGAGTGAAATCCGCTACGGAGATATAACTCATTCCTGTCGTATTGCGCTCTTTGCATGCCAGCTTACGACTTTCGCCCGAAGCTCCCAACAGAAGGTCCTGTATGCTTTTTGAAAGACAGTGCGCCTCGTCAAAATGGAGTATATCTCCTGTTTCGAGTTCTTTTATTGCTTCTTCAATATCACTGTCGAGCAGCTTGCGCGATGCATCTATAGAGACAAAACGAACTCTCATGTCCTTTGCCAGGGCACGCGCAAGGCAGGTCTTTCCGATACCGGGACATCCGGTGATAAGAGAATTCGGGAAAGATGCTCCCCTCATACGACAGCCGTAGCAGGTTCTTTGTATTCTATGAATTAAATGACGCTGCCCGTAAAAACCGTGAAAATCTGACTGCGGTCTCGGCATATTATCACCTCCCTTTTTTCCGGAACATCGTGTTGAAACGCGGTACAACCGTGGGCAAAGCGAGTACAAAAAGGCCCGTTTTCGGTACATGAAACACCGAATTTTGTACAAACCTTGTGTTTATTGGAACGACTTTGATTGATTTCTCATCACTACGCTTTGTGTGTAAAAATAGAATCATAGGTTACACCTTGTTTAAGTAATGTGTTTTCAGATGGTTGCTGTGTTTCCTGTCGATATTGTTCCAAAACTCTTGAATCTCCCCAAGCACTAGGTCGGTATCAGCCCCTTCTGCTTTTCTGCTAAGCAGGAAGAAAGCAGTGAAATAGTCATAGGGTTTCAGGTCGAACACTTCGATTGCCTTGTCCAGATAATCTCTGAAGGGCATGCTCTGACCGTTGCTTGCTATAATCTTTGGGTTCTTTTTAAAAAGAATTACGAATTTGCTGGTCGGAATCATCTTGCCCCCCATTGACTCTTCTCATTTAGTGAATAAAAGGTTTCTGGTGCGACCCCCTTGCCCGCAAATTGCGCGGACAAGTATATCGGGAATTCCAGAATGAAGAATCGAGTCAGACGATGATTGACAACGCTTTCGCAACAAAAACGGATTACGCTTTCGTTCACCTCAGCGCACGATACGCTTTCGTTCACCTCAGCGCACGACGCAGTAACGGACATCTCGCATTCATCAGCAAAGGTCTCGTCCGAAGGTTTTTGCTCGCAGTCATTCAGCGAAGCTTTCGAATAGTTTTGGCAAATTTTCATGTCCTACCTCCTATTCATAAAGCTGACCACGAAAAGATCGGATGTCATTGTGGGGGATCGCAGACAAACAGGACATAAACGAGAAAAACCGGACATGGGTCGATTCT
>CAYWLQ010000126.1:14385-16650 GCA_964458775.1 uncultured Myxococcales bacterium
GCGGGATCGGCTTGCGAACGGGAAAAGATCCGGGCGCATCCCGAGATTTCGCAACTAATATCGGATAATGTTCACTCTGCAGAGATGATCCAAAGCCAAACTATCGAGTATAGCTTCCCAAAGCGGTCTTTTCAGTCGCAGTCTCGGTGAGCAGAATACCCTGGCTGGCAGGAGTGGTATATCCGCTTACAGGAAGATAGGTGATGGTATATCCTCCGAGATTAAGACCCAAAAAATTACAGATGGAATAACCGTTGGCATCCGGAATATTGCAGTCCGCACCGGTACGTGTCCAGCTAAAGACAGGGTCTCCGTTGGAATCATCTTCATCGCTGGTCAGTGCGAAACCTCCCTGAAGAAGATTGACTCCGGCATGGATGGTTCCGTTCATTCGGATTATTTCCGCATAATCACCATAGATAGTCCCTGTCCTGGCGGTAAGCTGAACCTGTCTTGATGCTGGTGTAATATACCCATCAACCTCGTTGAACTCCACCTCATACGCTCCAGAAGGAATGGCCACAAGATAACAAGTATAATAGTTTTCACCCGCACTAGGCACTTCACATTGTGTAGCTGCACGTGTGAATTGATGCATCGGCATTCCTGAAGTGTTCAACGCATAACTGGTCACAGTGAATCCGCCTTCGATAATATTCACGCCAACGTCAAGGTCGGCGGTGCTGGGTCCCTTTTCCGCCGCTATATTTGCTTCTTGGAGGAGAGAGGCTCGGGTTAAAGAATCACCATCTACAATGAGCATCGGCCGCAGACTATCACTGTAGCTTTCTTCCATTTTCTTGTCAGCGTGATTTTCAGAATAGTCTGACGAATAAGTATTACTGTCATCGGAAGAGACAGGCGTGCCGGTGTGGCGGTCGTTCAAGTCACTTTCATTTCGGGAATTTTCAGTTTCACCGTTGTCTAAATCGGAAGAAGATGTGTCATTCTCCACTATGGAATCGGAGCATTGTTGTGGCATGACCGCAATCACTATTGCTGAAACAGCAACGGCGGCCAATACCACTCCACCAACGGTGGCAGCATTTGATGATTTTTCTTTCAGCCACAGAATAAGAGGGGCTACCAATGTTTGGACAACAGTCTTGATCGATTGTAACAATTTTTCTCTCTGAACAGCAATCAGTGAATTGATTATCTCTTCGGTTGTTAATGTGACTCCGTATTTCTCCGGTGTGCTACTATTAATATAGTCTTTGATCGGGTTAGACTTGGCACCCAGATCCCAAGCCAATTTCATCTGTTCTTTTGATTTTGCTCTTTTTGATTCACTTCCACATGGCTTTGCAAATGTACTTGGCTGACAATTTACCTTTCCATTATAATTCAGCTCATGAGCCAGTCTGAATATAGACCAACCACTGGCTTTTTTCTTTTTATTCCTTATTCGAGAAAAAACCCGCGTTGATGACGCAAGATTCCACCAAATATTACCAATCTTGCGTATACGTTCAGCATCTCGCTTTGCCTTGATATTTTTGGAGGGATCTTCCTTATACTTGTCCAACAGCTTCTGTTTTAACGCTAGAGCCTCGATCTGGCTCATGGGCCCGCCATACCCCATAAGACACCCAAGATAATCCAAATTTTTGGCGCCGAAAGGCTTATTCTCCTGATATGTATGAAAATAGTCTAAAAATTTATCTTCGTCTAACTGCCATTTCCAACTTTTATCGGACTTGAGAAAATCGGCATATTTTTCAAATGATTTTATTAGATCCTGGTCTGAAAAGGAATTCATTTATTTCGTTCCTCTATGATTTTCTCTTCGTAGAGCCTTACCATTGCCTTTTCTAGAAGATATGAAAGATCATTCCGGGATTCTTCAGAAATGCCTTCTTTATCCCATATCGGTGTCATACTTTTTCTACATTTATCCACGATAAAATCAATTCTTCGCTTAGCACTTTTGTCGATCGGAATACCACTATCAGGCAATAACTCTCTTGGTTCATGTTCGGGTTTCATAATAAACTGCAATTAAAAAATGTATTTTCCTTTGTATTGTAATTATAACATATTTCACATGTTAATTACAAGTAGGCTGCATTCCAGTAGGCTGCATTCCTGCACACCTCTACTTATCCATCCGCGACGAACGAAACCCGTTCACGATAATACCCCATTTCCTCGTTTCCGAAAACCCAGTTGACAGCGGCGTCGACGGAATTGCTCCGTCCGCTGTCTCGTTTCTCTGCCCCCGAGAGCCCGTTCCGGCTTCCGTTAAGCCGAACCTGTTCGACT
>CAYWLQ010000126.1:16660-16897 GCA_964458775.1 uncultured Myxococcales bacterium
CCTGGCCTAGACTCTGATTTGTAAAATCGGGTTTGGGACGGACCGCTACTGCACAATATCAAACAGGGAAGGGATGTCCATGCTCCCGTGAAGGACCCGGTGAATCCGGAGAGCGTCTTCGGTCGCCTGATAAAAAACAAGATAGTTGTTGTCCACCGGCAGGCTACGTAGTCCGGCGACCACGGTGATCTCCGGGCGTTCCCGCCCGATCTCCGGGAACTCGGCAAGCCGCCGGAT
>CAYWLQ010000127.1:0-16842 GCA_964458775.1 uncultured Myxococcales bacterium
AACGACTGCGTCGTTAAGCCCGGAGGGCTTGGGACTGACAGTACCGAAAGACTTGCTGCTCTAATCGCCGCGCCCACGAGGGACGCGGTCAGGATGAACGACTGCGTCGTTAAGCCCGGAGGGCTTGGGACTTCTTGACCTTTGTTTTTTACCTAATTAATCTACTAATGTGAGGCAGAGACACTCTCATACTAACTTATGGTATCACCTTGTCATGTGTACAAAGAGACGTGAACCGCTTATTGTTGAGGAGGCAGAGGAAACTATCAAGGCAAGTATGATAAGCAAAGCACATGAACTTGATGTATATATTGAGGAATTCGGTGCTTGGAATGACCATGTGCATTTATTAATTAGAGCACAGCCTACTATGAGCCTTTCTGATATCTACGGCCGACTAAAAGGCTACAGTGCATGGATACTTAACCAAAATCCAAATGATCGTCGTTTCAACTGGTCAGACGGTGTATATGCAGTAACAGTCGATCCTGACAACTGTAACGGGCTTAGATCATATATCCGTAATCAACGCAGTCATCACAGAATGGCTCAATTGGAACCGAAATGGGAACCGTCGGAATCAAGCCCGCCGGGCTTACCCGAAGGGTCATCCTGACCGCGCCCCTCGTGGGCGCGGCTGTAAGTACAGCCAGGAAGATTGTTGCATTAGATAACTCTGATATCATCCTGACCGCGCCCCTCGTGGGCGCGGCTGTAAGTGCAGCCAGGAAGATTGTTGCATCAAATAACTCTGATATCATCCTGACCGCGCCCCTCGTGGGCGCGGCTGTAAGTGCAGTAAGGAAGATTGTCGCATCAGATTAATCTGATATCATCCTGACCGCGCCCCTCGTGGGCGCGGCTGTAAGTGCAGTAAGGAAGATTGTCGCATCAGATTAATCTGATAGTATCCTGACCGCGCCCCTCGTGGGCGCGGCTGTTAGAACAGCAAGCTTGTTACAGTGTACTCGACAGGAAAACCATAGTTGTTACGATGGGTTATGAAAAGCCGGCAAAAAATACAATGGACAATATCTCGATAGACAATGAAACCGGCGTTATGCTATGTCATCCAAAGAACAATGCTCTAATAAAGCTAGGGTCGGCATAATAACCTGCCGCAGCAATTGTAAAGATAACATTATGGGACTTCATTCTGTATTATGATTGAACTGAGAACACAAAACGAAATTATGAAATCATGGAAGGGTAATTACGATGAACCGTTGGTAACGGTACGTTGTATGACCTATAACCAGGAACCTTACATTGAAGATGCAATTACAGGTTTTTTAATTCAAGAAACAAATTTTCCTTTTCAGATAATAATTCATGACGATGCTTCAACTGATAACACAGCAAAAATTCTAAAAAAGTATGAAGAGAAATATCCCCAAATAATCAAGGTTTGGTACCAGACGCAAAATTCCTATCGTCTTCCCCCTGATGAAAAAAGCGCATTGCGAAAACCGTTTCACGATATGATAAAAGGCAAATATATCGCTTTGTGTGAAGGCGATGACTACTGGACTGATCCTCTAAAACTTCAGAAACAGGTCGATTTGCTGGAAGCAAACCCCCAATGCAGCATGTGCTGTCACCGAGCCAAGGTTCAACACCTAGACGGAAGAACCTGGGAGACTCCTGATTTTGGAAGTGTTTATCCGTTTCCCCAGGACCGGATATTTTTTGAAGGAGGATCCTCTGTTACAACCGCTTCGATGATGGCAAGACAAGAACTGTGTGTAAATCTACCTTCTTGGAAAAAAACAGCCCCGGTCGGTGATATGCCGCTGAAGCTTTGGCTTTCGGAAAATGGAAATATTGCATTTTTATCTGACGTTATGTCCGTTCGTCGATTGGGAAACCAGGGTTCATGGAATGATCGAATTCGAGGTACGAAAAAGGAGAAGGATTATCTTATCGGCATGATTAACATGCTTGCTGAATACAAGAAAACAACTACAAAGCGTAAATCAGACATAATAAGGAAAATGATGTTTTACGAAAGACAATTAGAAAAAAAATTCGGAATGAACGGTTACTTGTTAAAAAACAAAATTGTTAGCAAATGGGACTATGCGGCAAACAAACTTGCTCTACGTATAAACAGATCAATAACGAAAATGTCTCGAAAACAGCCGGAGAAACATGACAATTAGTTATATTGATGCAGTGCTTTCGGCCGCTGACGCTCAAATCGATAAGATAATTATGTGCGGTAATGAGCAGGCTATGTGCGCCGGCGGCAAAAACGGTCCATATCTGGATCTGGAATCACCCTTGCGAAATTCCTCTCACTGGCTGGTAACTTTTTCTGTTGCATATGCTCTTTCCCAAAAAACGATATATAAAGAAAATGCAAAATTGCAGGCTAACTTCCTAATGCATACAGATGAATACTCTCTTGACGGTGTTTTTATACACCGGCAAAGGTCGGACAAAGATTGGTGTAACGGCGTAATCGGTCAGGCATGGATAGCAGAAGGGCTTTTGTATTTCGGCAAGATTTTTTGTAATGATAATGCACTTAAAAAATCAGTAGAGTTGATCAATCAATTGCCGTTCGATTTGGAATTGGGAGTTTGGAATAGACTGGATCCGGTACGCGGCATACTTGGTATTGATGTGACGTATAATCACCAAAGTTATGTTGCAGCCGTTGCTTCAGAAACCAATGACAAAGATTGCATAAATAAAGCCGAACGCTTTCTTGATGTGTCATTACATGGAGCTCTGAAAACAACCCAGGACGGCCTTTTCTGCCACAAATTGCAGCACATACAAAAAAAGCAAAGCAAGAAGCAAATTGGTATTCGCATTCGAGAAGCTTTAAAGAAATGGACAATTTCCGATAAAAAATCACATGAGTGCAAACCAAAGAAAACCCATCATGCGGATTTGGAAGAACGTGATATAGGATATCATTTATATGATTTATATTCATTGGCTCGACTTCGCCTGATGAGACCGAAACACAATTTGTGGAAAACAGATATAATTAGACAAGCGATGCAATATGCCGTATCAGATGTCTTTTTCAATAGTCTTGACGACAACCATTATGCATATCCGTACAATGCTCCCGGATTTGAGTATCCGATTATTACACAGGCATTTGGAGATATATCCCAAAATGTTGAGGCATGCATGTCCAAAGCGTGGGACATTCAGTGCAATAAAACCAGAAATGAAAAAACACAACAGTTTGACCGAGGCACTTATGATCCGCTAACTCTTTCGGCTCGCGTATATGAGTTGGCAATATCTCTTTATAGAGATCTGAAACAAGAAGAGAAATAACACATGATTTGTGCTTAAATATAACGGTTAATTTTCTATAAAATCTTCCACTTTGCATTTTGCCTTATAAGGCCGACGCTTTTGAATGTTCCTTCGCATGACATTACAGAAAATGTCAGACAACATTTCACAACATCGCAGTACTTATTAAATCGATCTGTCAGCACACAAGTAACACTATAAGTGCCGGTATTAAAAATGCAGTCGAACTCAGCTACTATCTCTGCTTTGTCAGAAACAAAAGTAGGGCCAAAGCCGTCATTGACTCCGATATATCCGACGATAACTGTTCCGCTATCGCTTCTCACAGAAGCCCTGACATTAAAAGCCTCGCCCTTTGAGCCTGAAATGTCCATTTTCAGTCTAATTTTGTCACCGTTTTTAAAAGCATTCTTAGTAGTGCCGTTTTCATCCAACAGACTGACTCTCGTAAATCTATACGGCCCTATAAAAACTCTGCTTTCATTCCAGTCAGTAAGATCGACAGTGCCGACTGTTTCCGAATGAATATTCATATAATGACTTATTACATCCGAAGTATCTCCTATCATTTCCACTTTGCCCTTTTGAAGCATTATGGATTTTGGACACAACTCAGCTACTGACCCCATATTGTGGCTTACAAAAAGAATCGTTCTTCCTTGATTTGTAGCTACATCGTTCATTTTTCCTAAACACTTTTTTTGAAACTCGGCATCGCCCACAGCTAAGACTTCGTCCATTATTAGAATGTCTGCATCCAGGTGAGCGGCTACAGAAAAGGCCAGTCTTACCGACATTCCGGATGAATATCTTTTTACAGGGGTGTCCAGATGTTTTTCTATTCCGGCAAAGTCGATTATCGCATCCATTCTTTTTTCGGTAACGGATTTCTTCATTCCCAAAATGGCGCCGTTCAAATAGATATTTTCTCGTCCGGACAACTCACGGTGAAAACCGGTTCCCACTTCTAACAGTGACGATATTTTGCCCTTTATTTTAATTGTGCCTCTAGTGGGATAAGTAATACGTGACAACAATTTGAGCAGAGTTGATTTTCCCGCCCCGTTTTTTCCTATAATCCCTATTGCTTCGCCTTGTTGAACATCAAACGAAACGCCACTGAGAGCTAAAAACCGTTCTTTTTGCAATTCAACATCTGTTTCTCGCCCTATTATGGAATTGGGGTCTTCTTTGTCTCTGACTTTTGCCCACCAGCTTTGAATGTCTTTTTGCAATGTGCCGTAGCCGATTTTACCGAGAATGTATTCTTTATAAATATTTCGATCTACACTTGATCCACAAAGGTTTTGTCGGCTTTATTGTAAGAAATAATTCCCCATACAGCAAACAGCAGGGTTATTAGAAATCCTACTCCAAAATGAGGCAGGTTTACTTCTCCCACTCCGGTAAAAGCATACTTAAACAATTCGACAGAATGAGCCATCGGATTTAGCATGAACAGCCATTTCCATTTTTCAGGAATTTTTGACATGGGATAAACAATCGGCGTGGCATACATCCAAAGGTGAACACCGAAAGCGACCAGTTGTTGGAGATCTCGGTACTTAACCGTTACTGCGCTGACAATCATTCCGAAAGCAACAGCCAAAATAGATGCCTGAATTATTATTGCCGGTATCAACAATAAATAAATATTAGGTCTTATTTCCGGAAATTTAAATGCATAATAAGCATAAAATGCTAAAAAAAGCACAAACTGAAAGCCCAGGGCGATATACTTTGAAAACAACGTAGACAAAGGCACCGTCATTCTTGGAAAATAAACTTTTCCAAAAAGATGAGCATTTTTTATAAAGGTTTGAGATACAGCCGTAAGTGTTTGACTGAAGAAATTCCATACAGTCAGTCCGGCCAAATAGAAAAGCGGTCTGGGCAGTCCGTCAGTCGAGATCTTGGCTACATTACCGAAAATGACCGTAAAAACTATAGTAGTAAGCAATGGTTGAATCAAATACCAAAAAGGACCTAAAATTGTTTGTTTATATTGAGCGACAAAATCTCTGCTTACAAACAAGAAAACCAAATCCATATAATTAAACAACTCTTTAAAGTTGATGCCTGCGGCATTGGAAGACGGTTTTATAACAATATCCCATTTCTCTTTTTCAACCGGTGATTTGAAAATTTTTTTTGACATCTATCTTTCCGAGACGATCTTTGTAACTATCGCTTTACCGACAAATAGAACACACTGCTTCAAAGTAATCGAGACTTCGCTGTTTAGAAGTCGTGCAGGATTGGCTATCACAGTTAGCGATTTTCGCAATATACAAAATATTTAGAGGCAGGTCGGCTCCAATGTTTGTTTTTTAGTTTCCGGACTGTTTTTTTTCTTTCATTTCCCGAACAGTCGCAATTGAACTCTAACCAGGGCGGTATACCATCTCGATGTCATTAGAAATCCGGCGACCTTTAACTTCTGTGCTGCAGTGTCCTGTTTGTTTGACTTTATTAGTTGAACAAGCATTTTTTTAGGGGGAATACATAGTGCAAGAATATTTTTTGTAGAAAAATAGGAGTCTTTATTAACAGAATAGTGGCCGAGAGCCGTTCTTTTGGTTTTTACAAACCTCTCTTTTATGTCGCACCTTGCCGGATGGTCCACTTTTACTTCATCAGCGTATATTACATCAAATCCCGCGTTAAATACTCTTTTCCCCCACTCCATGTCTCCCCCTGATTTAAGTGATTCGTCAAACAAACCTGCTTTTTCAATTACTGCAGTAGTTGTAAATACATTGGCAGTAGCGCCGAAATGTTGATTTTTAACATAGCCCTCTTGGTTAAAAGCAAACTCCTTTTCAAACAATTCCACCCAAGTAGGACGCTTTGGATCTTTAAAAAAAACATCTATTCTTCCGGCCGCGATGCCGGGATTTTTCATACTGCTCAATGCTTTGACACCGTTTTCAATCCAATCTATTGAGGGAATACAATCTGAATCTGTAAACGCAATAATTTGTCCCAGGGCATGACGAATGCCAGTATTTCTGGCGCGATATGAACCTGAAACAGGTTCGTCAAAGCATCGTACATTGGTATAGGTTTTTAATTTGGAAGCAACAGGATTGCTCGACCCGTTGTCGATAACTACAATTTCAAAGTTTTCTTTGGGATAAGTTTGTTTGTGCAAAGAATCTAAACATATCATCAATCGATCTTCATCGTTAAAGACCGGTATTATTACAGACACAAACGGATAATTCATAAAAACCTCTTTAAATCGAAAAAAACAGCATCAAGCAAAAGTTGTCATTGAGTCTATCGTATCTGGTTTTTACCCCAAAAGCCTAGACGGGGAAAGGGGTATCGATTTTCATTCTCTCCTCGTTGTTGAAATTTTGCTTTTTTCCGCTGAAAATATTCAGAATATTTCGAAAGCCGAGTATAAGAGGTTGATGAAGTCAGAACCAAAAATAAGTGTTGTTATACCGGCATACAACTCAGAACAAACAATAAGTCGAGCAATACGGAGTGTGCTCAATCAAAGCGTTAGCGCCCACGAAATAATAGTCGTAAACGACGGTTCCTGCGACAATACAGCCGAAAAGGTTAAGTCTTTTGGAGATAAGGTAATCTATATCGAACAGAAAAATGCAGGTGTCAGTGTTGCTCGCAATACGGGTATCAAAGCTTCTACCGGAGATTGGATTGCCTTTTTGGACGCTGATGACGAATGGCTTTTGGACAAACTTAAGCTTCAGATAGATCATATTCACCGGCACCCTGAGCTTTATTGGACCTTTGGAAATTTTAGTGTTTATTTCGGCAACCAAAAGAAGAACAAATCGGCTCACGAAAATCGCACTGTATCTGCCGCTATTATCGAAAATGAATTGACCGATGATGTATTTAAGGCTTTTGAAGCAGGGCTGTTTCCTTGGACAGGAACTGTAGTTATTCATCGTTCTGTGTTTGAAAAAACCGGAATGTTCGAACCCGGTATGAAGCGAGCACAGGACAATGATCTTTGGTATCGTATAGGCTACAGTTACCCCAAAGCAGGATACCTTTTTTCACCCTTATCAATCTATCACAGAGATACGCCCGAAAGTTCAACCAAGGTTAACAGTGACATCAAGTTTTTAATAGAGATGATTGATCGGCACGAAAAACTGTCAAGAGAAGCCGGCAGATATGAGGCTTTTCGTCCTGTAATATCGAACATGATAAAATTTTGGATACGAAAGCTGAACAGACAAAAACAATATGGTGAGCTGAAAATATTGCTGGAGCGGTTTAACTCATATTTGCCTTCTAGATTCATAAGAGAAATGAAACTGATATTGCTGTGCCCTTCTGTTTTTTCACCGCTTTCCAAGTTGATAAACAGTACAAAAATTAGTAGATAAAAGGAGCCCCTGTTCTCAATAAAACAAAACCGTTTTTTAACGAAAAAAAGGCCTGATTCTAATAAAGAAAAATCGGAATGCATATCTTAAAGAACCTAAATATTACTTCATCTGATCGCATTTCGGGCTTTAGACCTGACATAGAAGGCCTTCGAGCTGTAGCGGTTATTTTTGTATTGTTATATCATATCAGTTCGGACGTGTTGCCCGGAGGCTTTGTCGGCGTAGATATTTTCTTTGTTATTTCAGGGTTTTTAATTACAGGACTTTTGGTCAGGGAGTTAGAACGTGACAGTCGCATATCTCTTTTAAACTTCTACGCTCGTCGCGCAAAAAGACTGCTTCCTGCTGCCGGTATAATATTGGTTGTAGCTGCTGCGATATCTCTAATATTTCTTCCTGTCATAGACAGAAGTGTTTTCGGTTACGATATCATCTTTTCTTCGGTTTACCTGGCTAACTGGCAATTTGCTGCGCGGAATGTTGACTATCTTGCCGAAGACATCAGCCCTTCCCCTGTTCAACACTTTTGGTCCTTGGCGGTGGAAGAACAGTATTACATTGTATGGCCGATATTGCTTGTTTTGGTCGGCTGGATAGTGCGTCGACGGAAGTTATCGATCCGACCTGTCATGGCGGCATGTTTGTTAACAATAGCGCTTCCTTCTTTTGCATGGTCAGTATATGAGACAGCAAACAATCAGTCCGCAGCCTTTTTTGTTACCGCCACTAGAATGTGGGAATTGGCGGTAGGCGCTTTTATAGCCGTAGGTTCATTTCTGTGGATTCGTATTCCCAAAACCTGGGCGATTGTTTTGGGGTGGTTGGGAGTGACAGCGGTACTTGCATCAGGAGTAATTTTTAATGAGCTTTCTGCATGGCCCGGATATTTGGCAATATTGCCGACTTTGGGAACGGCAGCAATTGTTGTTGCCGGTTTTTCGGCCGGACAATCAGGTGCATCTCGGTTACTATCTTTTTTACCAATGGTATGGTTAGGCGGACTTTCATACTCGGTTTATTTGTGTCACTGGCCCATAATAGTAGCCGCAAAAAGTTATTTCGGGAGCCTGAATGTTGAAACAGCCTTGTTCGTAATAGCTTTGTCTATATTACCGGCTTGGCTGATCCATCGTTTTGTTGAAAATCCTATAAGGTATTCTCAAAAGCTAAATCGTTCTCCTCGTCTTGCGTTGATAATCGGCTTTAGTTTTACATTTATCGGAATGCTTGCCGGATCATGCCTTGTTTTTTTTGAAGCAGAAAGAGATCATGCTGACAATCAGCTTCCCGCAAACTTCGGAGCAAGGTCTCTTCCTGATAACCCTGCTGAAGGAACAATCGTAATATCAACTAACCGTGCAGGTCAAATTATTCCTAACCCCAAAAATGCAACCAAAGATGTTCCCAAAGCATATTCTCTCAACTGTCAAACCGAGCTACATTCAACTGAGCTGTCGGATTGTGAAATAGGCGATGAAAACGGCACTGTTGATATTGTTCTTACCGGTGATTCAAAAATACTCCAGTGGTATTCTGCATTTGACGAGTTGGGAAAAAAGCACGGTTGGAAAATACGTGTTATTACAAAATCAGCATGTCCTTTTGCCGACACATTAATACTATACAAAAGCAAAACTCCGTATCCTGAATGTCGGGAGTGGAATAAGAAAGCATTAAATTATATTTTATCCGCCAAACCTGATTATGTAATTACTTCGCAAAGAATTACCAAGGGAGCGGTTAGTCCTGAAGACCCAAACACGGATTATACCTCCAATGCTATGGTCTCGTCACTTGCTCGTATTTGGAAAAAATTAGAGGACAATAATATTGAGGTAGCGGTTCTCTTGGACAATCCGGCCCCTGATCTAAAAGTATATGAATGTGTTGCTGAGAATCCTGACAATCTAGCAGTTTGTTCATTTGATCGAAAAAAGGGAATAAAACAAAGTGCCGTTCCCGTGCAGTTAGAAGCTGCTTCTGTGTTAAAAGAAGCGGACGTAATAGATCTGACTGACGCAATTTGTCCCGCAGAACAATGTCCGCCTGTAATCGGCGGAGTTTTGATCTATAGGCAGGGGTCTCATTTAACAGATACCTACATAAGATCGTTAACGCCAAGGCTTGAAAAGGCTCTCATATCAATAATAAAATAGTCGAAAGTAACAATCCTAAACCGGTCAAACAAGGAGTGATTCGCAATAATGATATATAAAAAGCAATTTGTAATAATGGAGCAACCTTTTGATGACCCGGATTTTACGCATATACAATTGACAAACGGATTAACTCTTTCTGTTCATAAACAGCTTCACTATGAGAGTTTCGGTAATTGTCATCTGTTGGGCACTGCGATTCAAACAGATAAAACCAAAAAGTTGCCGATAGAAGAATTGGCCGGTCATTGTAATGTTGAAAATCTGATGGATATATATAAGAGCTGGAGCGGTGCGTGGTGCCTAATTGCAAACGATGAAATTCATCTTGACGCGTCTTCTCAACTGCCGGTTTTTTATACTACATGCAAAGAAAAAACCCTTATATCAAGCAGCTTAGCCGTTCTTTCCGAGTTAACCGGATACAAAAAAGTTATTGATGATAGGCTTAGCATAAAACATGAGAGAGGAATGGATTGGTATCCCATACCTCTTACACAGCTGGAAAATGCACGTCAGCTATTGCCTTCTCAGATTTTGCGCTTTGACCGGCAAAAACTTTCTGTCATCTTTAGAGACATCTTTAAATATAAAGATTCGCTATCCCTCAGCAGAGATGAGATTCTGGACAACATCGTGAATATAATGAGGGAGTTTTTTCGTAATGTCGGTTTGCAATATCAAAAAATTTATGTTCCTTTAACCGGAGGCTATGACAGCAGAACAATATTTACAGTATTGTCTGATACCGGAATAAAATTTAGTACGTATACTTTTTACAAAAAACAAATGTATCAGTACGATCTAAATATTCCGCAAAAACTGGCTGCCTTGCGAGGGGTTCCGCATATTGTAATAAAACCTCAAGTTAAAAATGAAGTTGACCTCAGAACCAAGGAATATGAAATTTTTACATACAGAAATGCAAGCGGCGCGGATAAACTATATTATGCGCATAATATGCATATTAACGAAAAAAACGCAGTTGTGTTAAAAGGCAATATTTGGGGAACTGCGATGTTCTTTTATAAAAAACTCGATAACGACGAAAAAGACAAACTTAAAAGCATTAAAGATGCTTTTCTGATTGAGAACGGAAGCTTTTTTGACAAGGGCATAAGAGAATATCTCGAATGGGTCGATAAGAATCCTGTAAATATAGAATGGTGCAACCGGTTTTACTGGGAACAAAGAGGAGCTGCATGGGCAGGATCTATCTCTCAATCATACGGTCTTTTGGACAGCGATTATTTAAACATCGCAAATTCAATCGATCTGCTAAATTTGCTTTTTTCTCTCCCCAAAGAAGACAGAAAAAGCAAGCTATATGAACGGGATATTATTTGCCGAATAAACCCTGTGCTCGATCAGGTCCCTTACAATCATGACAGCGGCTTGGATAAAATAGTTTATTTTATAAAAAGAATATTTAAAACTGTCAGAAAGTATCGATACAAGATTACAGCATTCCGTCGCAATTAGGAGCCCGCAAAAAACAAGTGTCAAGCTTTGTAAGCGAAGGAGTAACTGCAATCTGAAGTTTTCTTATTATCAAATTAATATATACTTGCTTATATGAATGACAAAATCAATTCTCTAAATATTCGTTTTATAGCATTACTCCTACTCATTGTTTTTAACACAACAGCCTATAATGCATTTTCATTGGAACCTCAAACGCCTATACCCGGACTCGATAATCCGATTTCGGTCAGATACCTTAGAAAGACATTAAATAAGACTCTTCCTCGACTTGTGTTGAATGCTTCTGCCGAGAGCAATCTCAGAGAAAAATTGAGAACTGATCCGGTTGTTCAGAATATGTACAAAGCCGTAAAATTGAATGCAGCAGAAATACAAAAAAAGCCTCTTTTAAAATATGTAAAAAAAGGTCGTAGGATTCTCTCTGTTTCACGCGAAATGCTCTATCGAGTTAACATGCTCGGCATGGTTTACAGGATCGATAGAGATAGAAGTATTCTGCAACGCCTTAATGACGAAGCAGTAACAGTGTGCAGTTTTTCGGACTGGAATCCGTCTCACTTTTTGGATACCGCTGAAATGTCTATGGCTGTGGCTTTTGCGCTTGATTGGACAGCGGGTAAGTTGCCTACGTCTACTATTGTGCTTTGCCAAAATGCTCTAATTGAAAAGGGGATTAAGCCGAGCTGGTCTTCGGGCAATAGTCAACCAAGTTGGGTTTACGGCAACAATAATTGGAACCAAGTTTGCAACGGAGGAATGATCGCCGCTTCTATTGCAATTGCAGAAAAAGATCCCCATTTGGCGGCAAAGACAATATGGCGAGCCCTGGACGGACTGCCCAATGCTTTGGCGGAGTACATGCCCGACGGAGTTTATCCAGAAGGACCTACGTATTGGGAATACGGTACAGGCTTTTCTGTTACTACCGCAGCTATTCTAGAGAGCGCTTTCGGAACAGATTTTGGATATTCAAATTATCCGGGGTTTATGGAAAGTGCAGTTTTTAGACTTATGAGCAATGCACCTTCAGGTCTTTATTACAATTACGCTGACAGCGGAAATACGCGAGCGCGACAAGGTGATGAAATCCTCGCATGGTTCGCTACAAGAACAGGTAATAAAACATTTTTTGAAAGAGAGCGATTTTTAATGCCTCCTGAAAAAATGGGAAAATTGTCGCGATTGACCGGAGCAGCTCTTGTGTGGCTTGCTCAATATGAAGAAAAGTTTGAGACAAAAATACCGACTGCTTGGAAAGGTAACGGTGCAAATCCTGTTGTAGTCTTTACCGGAGAAGAAAATGATCCGCATAGTTACTATTTTGGAGGCAAAGGCGGCTTCGGCGCAACCAGTCATGGAAACATGGATGCAGGGTCCTTTGTTTTTGAGCTTAACGGGGTGCGGTGGGTATTGGATCCGGGAAATCAAGACTATTATGTTTTAGAAAGAAGCAAATTTAATCTTTGGAGCAGGTGTCAAAATTGTCAACGATGGACCCTTCTTACAAAAAACAATTTTGGACATAGTACAATAACCGTCAATGATCAGTTACATGCGGTGAGAGGACATGCAAAAATTATTAATTTTAAGAGCGGCGAAAAACCGGAAGCTACAATCAATATGACTTCTGTATTTCAGGGTCTTTTAAAAAGTGCAAAGCGTAGATTCATCAAGGATACCGATGCATCCTTGATCATTGAGGATACAATTGAAACTTCTGCCAAAACAAATCTGATTACCTGGCAGCTATTGACCACAGCTGATGTAGAAATAGTAAAAGGAGGAGCAGTCTTGAAGCAAAACGGTGAGGTATTAAATTTGGAAAATTTATCACATCCAAATTTTATGGTATCTGTTATTGCGCTTAACCCTGCACCTCAAAAGCTTGATCTTCAAATAAAAAGGCTAAAACGTATCGAAATACGTATTCCCGCCTGGACCGTAAAAAATAAAAAAGAAAAAATAATTATTAGATTATCAGGAAAACCTTTCAACAAAGAAGAAACAACCGAATAGGACAATAACAATACGGAGACCTCGACAAAAAATGAGGTCAAACCGCAAGAATGATTTATGAGAACTAACCGAACGGTTAGAATTGTGACCGGTTTCCATGTCTTGTCAAAAAATGTCAAGAAAACCATGCTTTATGTAATAGCTTGAAATGTTTGCTTTTATACGGCAGGAATAGACTGTCACTAATTTTTAACAAAGTTATTGTCAGATTGTGTAGAAGTAAATTTGTTGTTGTAATATGTACAAAAAGCTCAACGTAATTTATAAAGACATGAGAAAGTATTTCTATTTTACAATCGGTGCGTCAGCGACGTTGAAACTCGGCAACAAGTACCGCAATGTTTGAATTTTAGGAGGCGCAGGTGGCGAGAATACTAATTACAGACGACCAAAAGAATATGCGCACCAGCCTAGCAATGATGTTGCGCAGAGTCGGACATGACGTCGCAGAGGCAAAAGACGGAAAGGATGCTTGCGAAGCGATCGACGATGAAGCTTATGATTTGATAATCACTGACTTAAAAATGGGCGATATTAACGGTTTAGATGTACTAAAATATGCTAGAGAAAACTCACCGCAGACAGAGGTAATAGTAATGACTGCTTACGGTACCATTGAATCTGCTGTTGAGGCCATGAGACTGGGTGCATGGGACTACATTCAAAAACCCTTTATTGACGATGAACTCTTGGTAAAAATAGACAAGGCTATCGAGCGCAGATGGTTGACCGGCGAGGTATCTTTGCTGAGTCAAGAGTTTAAAGAACGTTATAAATTTGAAAATGTAGTGGGACGTTCTCGTTCAATGCGTGAAATTCTAACTCGAATTATCAAGATTGCTCCGACAGATACAACTGTGCTTATTACCGGTGACAGCGGAACCGGCAAGGAACTCATTGCCAAGGCTATTCACGCTAACTCGAAGCGAGCCAACCGCCCGTTTGTACCCATAAACTGCGCAGCAATAAGTGAAACACTTTTGGAAAGTGAATTGTTCGGACATGCCAGAGGCGCTTTTACCGGAGCAGTATCCACCAGAAAGGGTTTGTTCGAAGAAGCCGAAGGCGGAACCTTCTTTTTTGATGAGATTGCTGAAACCACTGTTACTTTTCAGGCAAAGCTGTTGAGAGCGATTCAAGAAAGAGAAATACGTCGCGTCGGTGACAATAAGCCTATAAGCGTCGATATTAGATGCATAGCCGCAACAAACCAAGACCTTGTTTCTGCAATCAAGAACAAAACCTTTCGAGAGGATCTTTATTATAGACTGAACGTAGCTCGTTTTAGAATACCGCCGCTTCGAGAACGCCCTGAGGATATTCCTCCATTGGTTGATCATTTTATTAGGAAATTTTCAAAAAAAATGGGTCGCACAATTAAACTTGGAGAAGGAGTGCTCGATCCTCTGATGTCATATCATTTTCCGGGAAATATTCGAGAGCTGGAAAACCTAATTGAACAGGGTGTGGCCTTGGCGGTTGACGGCGAGCTTAGATTGTCTGACCTAACCCCTCATGAGGAATCAGCAGTTTTAGAAGCAAAAACTCTCGAAGATATAGTTGCCAATACAGAAAAACAGGCAATACAATCGGCTCTCATTCAGTATGAAACTACAGAACGCGCCGCAGAAGCTCTAGGTCTTTCGCCAACTACGCTGTGGCGCAAAATGAAACGCTTAAAGGTTGAAAATCCTCATCGACGACGATAGTACTCTATTACTTTGAATATGAATTTTTTCGGTCTCATAATTGCCACATATACGCTGCTTGCCATCGGTGTCGGTTTTTTATGGGTTGTCAAATTGGAGTACTATATAGGAGCTTACATAAATAAAGCCGTTTTTATCGTGGGATGTGCTGTAACTGTGCTGTCTTTATTTGTTAAGGAGCCGATGATTTCGGCTCTCATAGGAGTATTGGGAGGAACTGTTATTTGGGGGGCGACAGAGCTCAAGGATCAGGAAGAACGAGTTAAAAGGGGAATGTTTAAAAAAAACCCAAAAAAATTAATCTCGGCGGTATATCGTGAGCCTTGAGTGGACCGGATTTGTATTGTCTTTAACAACCGTTGCTACAATAGGCATTGGGCATGTGGCGGTTCGCAAAATAAATTATCATTTCGGTACAAAACTATGTCCGCTCTTTGTCGCAGCAGGATTGAGCACTCTTATTCTCTCTCTGTTTACTTCTTCAACTCTTGTTTCCGGTGTTCTAGGTATAGTGGGAATTACAACTCTTTGGGATGCGTTTGAGTTGGTAAGACAGGAAGCGCGTGTTCGAAAAGGTCACGCCCCCAAAAACCCAAATCGGTTATAAACAATCATTGTTTTTGCCGCTAACTTGTTTTTATTTGTCCCAAGGTATTAAGTTTGAACCGATGATGCGAAAAATGACAACATATATAAAACAAATCTTTATTGCAGTGCTGTCGATTTCATTTTGTGCGTGCAGAGCTGATGCTCCTAAAGACTTGCCTAAAGATCAGTTAAAAGAAACAGCTCAAAATGATGCGACTAAAGCTCAAGAATCCCAACCCTTGTCGACCGACGAACACGATGAGGAGCCGCCGCCGCCCCCGCCGGACGGACGACCGGTTACAGTATACAGAGAAGGCAAGACTGAGGCCATGACTGAGCCTCAAGCCAAAGAGGCCGGTTTAACTGTAGTAGATCTTTCAAACTATTGGGTTCCCTATATTTTTTCGGAACGCGACAGCGATAATGAAGAAAAGAAACCCAATGAATTCCGAACCGTATTTAGAAAACTTGCCAATGATTGGTACTATGAATCCAGAACAACGGCCGCCGCTCGTGAAGTTGTAGAAAAGCATCGAAGAAGAACTCAATCGGCCAGAATTTTTGCGCTTAAACAGGAGGGACTTACGGACGAGCAAATTCGCGAACGGTTGGGAATGCCGTCGGCAGAAACAACAGATACTTCTGCTGATGATTCCGAAAAAGATACTACATCATCAGGGCAACTCGATGCCGAGGGTTTTGGCGGAGGACTAGGAGAGGAAGATAATTTTTTAGAAGTATACGGAATACCGCCGAGTCTATCCGTGTTGCGAAAACGAGCGCTTGATGAAATAAGCAGACCGTGCCTTCAGGAGGTTGATTTTGAGGCCATTCGAAGTTTTGACGGTTTTGCCTCTTATAGAAGCAACCCCGCTGCCGAAAAAGAATCACGAGAAGGTCGGCGCATTGCGAGAAGAGTAAGGGACGAGATGGAAAAACTTGGGGTTTCCACAATAGAAGCCCTGGTAGCTCATCCGAAAAATAAAATATCCAAGGGGGCTGTTGCTCAAGCTCAGAAATTTGAAGCTTTGTCAGCTGCACAGAAGCTACTTGCCTGTGAGGGTCTTTATCCGAAAGGACAAGAAAAAAGCTATTGGGCCGGAGGGATTGACTGGAAAACCCAACAGGCGCTGTTGGCTTTTGAACATAAGAATCGTATTTTCGGTTGGGGATTTTTTGGAAAAGATACTTTAAGGATAGCAACGAAATATCCCAACATCACCCGCC
>CAYWLQ010000128.1:0-16728 GCA_964458775.1 uncultured Myxococcales bacterium
CAGTGTCAGTGTCCGTATCAGTGTCCGAATCGCTGTCAGTGTCAGTGTCCGTATCGGCGTCTGTGTCACTGTCGCTTTCCGAAGCACTATCTGCGGTATCTGTAGTTTCTTCCTGTTTATTAGAATTAGCACAGGAATAAAGTGCATTGATCGCGCATATAAGCATAATATATTGCACACTTAACTTGATATGGGCTGACATTTTTCCTCCTTTAACGGACTGTTTTTTTGAAATACAAATTTTACAAATTTCAAAGATATTATGACCTCTTATAATAATCTAGCAGCTGTAAACTTACAAACAACTTAATGTTTCGTTCAAAATAGTATCAACCGTCTCCCAAAGCTAAAAGCTGATTAAGCATTTTTCTATTTATCCAGCGTATACCTCACCGCCCTCACGGATCAGACTGAAATAATTTTAGAAATCGCGTTTCAAGAAAGCAGCCGTTTTTGGAGGAGCCAATATCTCCCGATGCTGCATCCAAACATACTGTGTACTTCTTTGAGGGCAGTTTTGCCCTGTTGCTTTTCCTAGCACAGTCGCCTCTCCCAGATAAAAATCGTATGATCTTGGTTTGATCCGCATGGGCGGAGAGAGAACGGTTGCGATTGACTCAGATTTGTTTGCGAGAAGCGGCGATGCCCATCCCTTGTTCGATTCGAACGGGGTAATGCTTACGTTACACGATAAGGGTGTATAAGGTCGTATGTTAAAAATGGCCGTCTGGTAGTTGTCTTGCTCATATCTCCAGCTATCGCCCAATCCTCTTTCTCACCTCATGCAACACATCCGGATGCTCAAGCTCTTTCCAGGTTTTGTGAACAAAACGATCGAAGTCGAAACCGTTTTTACTGTCAAAGATCCATACGCCTTCGACTGCGGCCAGAACTATTGTTTTCGATTGCAGACGCAGCGCGTAGGATTTGGCCTGGCGGTAGGCATCCAGCAATTCCCTCCGAATTTTTATGTGGAACTTGGCTTCCAAGACCATCGCTGCCTTCTCTTCGCCTTTCTTGGTTTTCGCACCGAAAGCATAGTCCGGATAGTTGCGCTCGCCGCAGCCCATGGATACAGCCATTTGACGGACCCAGTCGTTGGGAGTGTAACCGATCTTTTCGAGTAACGGTTCCACGAGTTTTTTCTCGACGTCTCGTTCGTTCGACAGCTCTTCGTTTGGAATGAAAGTTGCCGATGTGATTTTCGGCAAAATGGAGATGTCTTGCCCCTTCTTTTTCATAATGCAGAGAATGGCTTCGTACTCTTCCACCGAAAACGCCTTTCCACTGGGGCCCTGAAGATTGGCTCGAATATGGCCGTTCTTAGAAATAAGCGGATGTTCTGCCATTTCCTTGAAGGTCACCTGGGACGTTTTTATCGGATGAGAGATCCATATGGTGCTGTGGAAGTAGAAAAATGGATCTGTAAACCCGTCGGTGGTTGCCCGCCAGATCGAATGAATGTAGCTTCTGGGTGAAACGCAGTACATCAGTAAGATATCACCCCGACGAGTATCTATATTGCCCTGCCAGTGTGAGTTGCCGGTTTCATCGCTGTTGTCTAAAAACTCGAAATCTCCGTTTCCGCCTGCACCGCCTGTAATGAGCCATACTTTGGACGGCGGAGGAAGCTCATTCGTATTTTCTTTGAGCGCTTTCGGGGCGAAGTCGTATAAAAAGGCGCACATCTCCTGTGGTGAAAGGCTATGCAGCTTTCTAAATTCGTGAAGAGAACTGTTCAGGTGAAGATAATACATTCCCCGGTCATGCCAATTCTTCTTGCCGGGCGGAGGCGGTATCGGAATTTCGAACGCATCGCAAATCTCTTGAAAAAAATAGAATCTATTTTCGAACAAATACGGCAGGAAGTAATGTGGATGTGCCTGATACAGTCCTGGTGTCATGTAGGAAACGTTCATATTAATCATTTCAAAAGCGTCTTCTCCACCGCAGAAAGTTAGAAATTTGGACTGTTTGCCTTGTGCATTCGGTGCGGTGACATCGATACCTTTCTCTATGATATTCCTATACAACTGCTCGGCATCTGACATGGACTCGACCTTGATTTTAGATGCGAAACGCTGCACATCGGGCGGTAGAAAAACAGAGACCTCATTTCCTCCCCAAAATCTAATATCTTCCTCTTTTTCGAGCCCAAAGACCGTCGGTTCGATTCCGTAATTGTTTTTCAACATCTCCGGTGTCAGCGTAGTCCAGGCGGCGATAGCTTCGCGTCCACTATCTGAGTTGCGGTACAGATTCCACACGTAGTCGTTGAATAGCATTTGAGTGTCTCCCCAGCCGGTAAGAAGCATTGGCGCCGATAGCGCTGCTGCACGTGCGCAAAGGGGGCTTGAGATGACCGTGTCAACGTGGTGTCAACGAGCAAAAAAAAGGCACTTACCAAGATTGATAAGTGCCTGTAATCATTGGCACGCCCGCCCCGACTCGAACGGGGGACCCACGGCTTAGAAGGCCGTTGCTCTATCCATCTGAGCTACGGGCGCGTAAGCTCTTCGTCGGGGCGATAGGATTCGAACCTACGACATCCAGCTCCCAAAGCTGGCGCGCTACCAGGCTGCGCTACACCCCGAAGACCGGAACGAACCTTAATGATTAGTTTTGTTGAACGCAAGATCGAAAATGAGTTTTCTTTAAAAAATTCACGAAAAGTCTAAAATCATGATAGGCATTTGCATACAACAATAATTCATTCTGTTTACCTCTTTGTGATATAGAAGCACTATGAAGTTGAAGAATAAAAACATTTTACTAGGTGTTACCGGCGGTATTGCAGCTTACAAAAGTGCTGAGCTTTGTAGACTTTTTGTAAAAGAAGGTGCTTCGGTACAGGTTGTTATGACTCGTGCAGCCTGCGAATTCATTACGCCTCTTACAATGGCAACCTTATCAGGGCGTCCGGTACATGTGGAGATGTTTGACAACGATAGGAGCGGACAGATTTCGCATATTGAAGACGGGACGGAAGCTGACGTTCTTGTAATCGCTCCTTGCACAGCTGATTTCTTGGCGCGTGCAGCAAGCGGAAGGGCTGAGGATTTGTTAAGCGCGGTTACCTTAGCTTTTACCAAACAGATTGTAGCAGCTCCGGCTATGAATACAAACATGTGGAAAAATCCGGCAGTTCAACGAAATCTGGCTTTGCTTTGCAATGAACACAGTTGGCATATAGTTTCACCTCAAACCGGACAGCTTGCCTGCGGAACAATCGGAGAGGGACGAATGGCTGAACCGGCGGATATTTTGTCGGCAGTTACGGCATGTTTTCAGAGTGATTTCGAAAATAAAAAATTTTTAGTTACAGCCGGCCCTACTGTTGAAGATATTGATCCTGTTCGTTTTTTATCCAATAGATCGTCAGGAAAAATGGGATACAGTATTGCCGAAGCTGCTGCTCAACGAGGTGCTGAGGTTACTTTAATTTCAGGACCTGTCGCATTACCCTGTCCAAAAGGTGTTACAATCATTCCGGTACGCTCAGCCGTTTCGATGCAACAGCAAACAGAAAAACTAGCTGACTTTGCAGATGTTATTGTAATGGCGGCGGCAGTAGCCGACTTTCGTCCCCAAAATACGTATTTAGACAAGATAAAGAAAGCTGACAAAGAAACGACAAATTGCATCGAGCTTGTACCCAACCCGGATATTCTCAAAGGTTTGGGAGAGCGATTTAAGGGAAGTTCACATCCGATCCTTGTCGGTTTTGCTTTGGAAACCCAAAATCTCAAACAATCTGCTCTCGACAAATTAGCTCAAAAAGGTGCTTCGATGATCGTTGCAAATCTCGCTTCTGACGGATTTGAAGGCGATGACAACAAGGTCATTGTTTTTGAAAACAACGGAAGAGAAACCTCCATCGGTCCCATATCAAAAAAAGTTCTGAGTCACAGGCTTTTAGATATCATTGCTGAACATTTAAAATAGACTGTCTCTAGTTCGTCGTTTTGAGTTAACTTTTTCTTATCAATGCCGATATCTTTTGAAGTGTAACTAATAGACTCATATTTAACAGCGAGTACAATTATGGACTCACAGCAAAAATCCGAAGACAAAGATTTTAGTCCGACTCCGGGAGGATGGAAGCTTCAGCAAGATCTTGAAGCTGCAGAAAGCTTTGCTTCACAACTTGCCAAGGTCGACGGTTTGAAGACTTTTCCGGTGGTGGCTCAACAGGCTCTTTCTGTGCTGTCCAACCCGGAATTTCGCGTTGCAGAAGTTACAGAATTGATAAAACGTGACCCGTCTTTAGCCGGAGGTGTAATGCGCATGGCCAATTCGGCTTTATTTGCCGGAGGCAAGCCGGTTTCGTCTATTCAGCAAGCTTTTGTCCGACTGGGAAGAAGAACGGTAAGAGAGGTTATAGCCTCTGTTGCTACTATGGATTTATTTCCGGACACCGGCGGAATAGGAAGACAGTTCCGTGATCACTGTGCTGCGGTGGCTGCGATTGTTCAGAATTTGGCCCGAGAGTTCAGCCCTGAGCAATTGGACGGCATTTTTTTGTGTGGGCTGCTTCACGATGTGGGAAAAATGCTGCTTATAGAATCCCGTGAATTTGACTACGGTCTTTTTGACTCAGAGTCATTTCGACCGGATAGAATTAGGGAAGAGGAAATAAGTCTTCTCGGTTTTGATCATGCCGCTCTCGGTGCCACTGTTCTTGAAAGCTGGAAACTTCCTGAGCCTATTCCCTGGGTAACTGCTTGGCATCATAAACCATTGCTTGCCTATCAAAACAAGAACATCGGTTCAATGGTGGCCCTCATTCGTACGGCAGACCAAATTGAGTTTATCATTAACCGCAAAATAGAAGATGCAGATCGCGAGATCCATGCAATGTCCGAAAATGCCGACCTACTTCAGGCAGGTATCTCGCCGGATATGCTGATTTATTGTTTAGAAGACCTAATTGAGGTTCGAACCAAATCGTTGTCTATGTTTAACGTTTGAAATGTTCTGTTTATTGGTGTTTTTTTCAACACTAGGTCTCTTTGGTTGCCTGGGTTGTATTTCTACGTCATATGGTTTATCAAAACTAAAGTACAAATTACCAATAAATAAAAAAGAAAGATGACAGACATGGAAAATACAGTGCCGCAAATTAAAGGAAATACTGTCGATCAGTTTACGATAACCCCTGAAGGAACTGTATTGGAATCCTTGTCTCCTTTTGAGATTGATGCTCTCTTTGAGGCAAGTCATGAAGGTGAAACAGATCTCTTACGACAATGTGTTCTGGCAGTCTTAAACAGCGGGGAAGAATCTGACGATATCAGAGCAATATCAAAAAGAGCCGAGGATTTTTCCGTAGATATAATAAGAACGGCAGGAGGAATTGAGCTTAAGCTTGCAAATGCTCCGCTAAAGGCTTTTGTCGTTTATACTCAAACATTTAAGGGACAGTCTGTCGGTGTTCCCAAGATGATAGAGGGATTGCGGCGCCATGTCTTTGCAGTGATAAGGGATTTGGTTTTTATAAAAAGCGAGATTAGTCGAACCGGAAAATTCAATTTGAATACACCCGAAGGCATAACCGATGCGGTTTTTTTAATGCTGAGAAACGCCGGCATTTTCAACAAAACCGGACGTCATAAGGTTGTGGTTTGTTTTGGAGGCCATTCAATAGGCGAGGAGGAATACGCCTACACCAAAGAGGTCGGATACGAATGCGGTCTGAGATTAATGGATATCGTAACAGGGTGCGGTACAGGAGCCATGAAGGGGCCGATGGAAGGCGCAACCATTGCACACGCTAAGCAGCGAATAAAAGACGGCAGATATATCGGCATTACCGAACCCGGAATTATCGCTTCTGAGGCTCCTAACGCCATTGTAGATCCGCTGGTGATTATGCCTGACATTGAAAAACGACTAGAGGCATTTGTCAGACTCGGACACGGAACCATAATATTTCCGGGAGGTGCAGGTACCGCCGAAGAGCTGGTCTATCTTTTGGGAATACTGTCCCATCCAAAAAACAAAGACATTCCGTTTCCGTTGATTCTAACCGGACCGAAATCAAGCGAATCGTTTTTTGAACATATAGATTCCTTTGTCAGAGCAACGCTAGGTAATGAGGCTGCAAGTAAATATAAAATCATTCCGGCTGACCCGGAAAAAGTAGCCAGAGAAATCAACAGAGGGCTTCTCCAAGTTAAAGACTCTCGTGAATTGCTTTCGAATTCCTATTATTTTAATCGAAGTCTCTATATTCCTCCGGTGTTTCAAGAGCCGTACACTCCTTCTTACAAAGCAGCGGAGTCTCTCTCGGTAGACCCGTCTAAACAAACCTTTGAATTTGCCGCTTCGCTTAGAAGGTTTTTCTCCGCTGTGGTATGGGGAAATGTAAAACCCGAAGGAGTTAAAGCTGTAGAACAAAACGGTCCTTTCAAAGTAACAGGAGATCCTGCGATTCTCAGCCAAGTAGATGAGCTAATAAAAGCTTTTATAGAGCAAAAAAGAATGCGTCTGGTGGGAGAATATGTTCCTGTTTATGAGATTGTAAAACAGAAATGACAGTTCACAGCTTACTTGTCAATCAATGGGGCACCTAGGTTCGTAACCCAAAATTGCAGTTTCGGTAAGATAAAAATAGTTACTCGCAATGCCGCAGCCTACAACAGTTGTGTCAAAGGCCATCTTGGGAGACTGATTGTTTATGCTCGGTCTAAGACTGCTTGAAGTATGTGGAACATATATCTGCTCTCCGTCACTGTTGAGCACATCGTATGCCCCCGGTACATATACTGCTAAGGACAGAATGGACACTATATTCTTGTCACCCAGTTTGCAACTAACAACTTCTTTACCCTTAAAATGGACAACTGTTCCGTTATCTCCTACTGCCATAGCACCTATGGTATTGTTTTCTATACCGAGATGGTTAGAAAAAACAGCTGTATCGTTTAGATTGACATCGGTCTGAGTATCCAAGACTGTCCAGCCGTCCGGATCCCTCAGCATTAGCAGACCTTTTTCTCCGGATGCAGCCATATAGTTCCCTGTTTTTTTAATAACTCCGTCAGAGAAGGAATGACCTCCAAGTGATAGTATTCTTCCAACATTACTAGGAATCTCTTCGTGCCATGCGGTCCCGTCAAACAGAGCGACACCGTCTCCTGCCACAAAAATTTGTGTCAGCTCTCCAAAGAAAAACAGATCGGTTATTTCACCAAGCCAAGAGGGAATCTCACCGCCTTCCATGATGTCAAAAGTTCGATTTCCATTTTCATCCGGTGATGAAAGCATTGCCAGCGAACAGGTACTGTTACAAAGCACCGCAACCGCTCGATCCGCACTTGTATCTGCTATCATTTCCTTGGCAATGTTTTGGGGACGATATGTTGTAAGGTGCGGAGGTGCAGAATATCGAATAACGCCGGAGTTAATTTTTTGTAGTGTTGTTTCCAAAACTTCAATAAACGGTCCGGAAGTTTCCGATACCCCCAAAAACATAATATAACCGCTATTGTCGTTGGTCATTGCTACATATCGCTCCTGTGGGTTTGCTTGTAAGTATATCGGCGGCATGTCATACGTTTCTTTTTCGAGCGATTCAACAGCTTCCCACATAGGACACTGACGCGGAGGTTCAAAGTTTGGAATTTGGCTGTTTGGAAGAGTGCGTACGGGTCTGAGACCTCCGTAAGCAAAATAAGTATAGGAAATGTCGCGTTTGGCAGCTCGGCAAGTTTGGAAACCTCCGTATATGGAATCAAAATTTCCTCCACGCTTAACAATGATTTCATCATCAGAGTTAACATACGGATTTTGAGACAACTCATTTGGATATACACCCTCCCATAGAGTGAGTTCATCCATATTGCCTATCATGTCGTATAGCCCCCAAGAATTGGGAAGCTTCTGAGCAACAGGACGGGCTCTGCGCTCCTCGTCGGCCATACCGCCACCGCACCAAGCAATCGGCTCTAAAACCTCAAACCGTTGTTCTTTGTAAGAAGAGCCGCTTAAGCCCCCATTATATGTCGCTCTATTGTCATCGGCTCGTGCGGCACGCTCCCACTCTGATTCTGTGGGTAATCGATAGCCCGGACAATGCATAGGTGTAGGCCAGGAAGCTTCATTTTCATAACAAGGTTCCAGTCCCGCCGACACAGAGAGCGCATCCAGCCATATCTTTGCATTCTCCAAAGTTACTTTTGGAACAGGACAGTCATCTTCTGTACAATCACATCGTTCGCAGTCTGAATAGGAAACACAGAGACTTTCAAGACCTGTGCTAAGTGATTTCCATTGAGCGCAGGTAACTTCTGTAACAGCGATTTTATATCCGTAACTATGCTCAACTTCGTGAAGGTACTCGTTTCTGTCTCTTCCCCATTCATCTTCCGGAGAGCCCATAAGAAATTTTCCGGGCGGAATTTCTACCCAATCCATTTCGGCAGCAAGTCCTTTTACGGTCTCGCTTGCATTCGATTCCGCCTTTTTGTCACTATCTGCTTGAGCGAAACTTGTCGAAGATTGTTCATTGTTTGTATTTTCAAAATCACTATAACCTGATGATATACAAGCACTGGGCAATACACAAAACAAGACTGTCCAAACAAAATGACCTTTAAAATGCATATCACACCTCCATAAACCGACCTTTTATTTGTAGAGCAATTAAAAAAGAGAACTGTATTTCAGTTTATTATTGAACAAAGCAAGCAAAAGCTTCCAAAGTATATTCAATCACAGAATGTTACCGATCCATTCAATAAACAGTTGAGGCGGTTATAAAGCGTTATACTTTAATTAGATAAACTTGGTTTTCTGCAAAATGGACAGGATATCCATTGAAAGCGCAACGGTCACATGAATTAGAAAACCTGACCATATTGACCTTGTTTTCATGGCCAAAGTACCGAGCACTATTCCTGCAATGATGGCGGCAAAACACTCTATCATCGGTTTGCCTATGTGAATGAGCACATACGGAATCATCATAGCGAATATTGCAGATGACCCCATTTCTTTTCTAAGCGGTTGAATCATGAAGCCGCGAAAGAAAAACTCCAGAGAAAAAAACTGGGCTATATAAAATGACTCCCAAACAACAAATTCCCATAAAGAGCGATGTGCTTTGGAGTAAAACGGATAATAGCTTTGAAAATCTTCAGAAAACGAAACTACTATTACAGCGATCAGAACCGGAACAGACAGCACTGCATAAACCCACAGATGGTCCCTCATTCCTTTTAGAGACCATCCCATCGAACGCTTTCTAAGAGACGGATGAATTGCTATCGCTATTAGCGGTATTATAAGAAATCCCAACACACGCCAAAAAGCCCAATAACACAGAACAAAAAGCTCGTAATAGCCGCTTAAAACAATTGCACTCTTAATAGTGCTGTGTTCTGAAACAAACAGGCCGATAAAACTTGAAAGAAACGGATTTTTAGCCGTCACTAACATGTTGTCCAAGAAGGCAACTATCGACAAGAAGGTTGCCTCGTTACCCCAATAATCCTGTAGAATAAGAGAAGAGGTAACTATCGTAAAGATGTAGACAACAATCAGCGGACTTTTGGTAGAAGTATCATTTTTTTCTTCGTCAAGTTCTCTCCAAGCATCTAGAAAGAACCGCCTAGGATGAAGGTCTATAAAACGCACAACGCTAAACGGCCGAAGCTCTTTTGAGCCTGGCAACAGATGAAGATGCCCCCAAAACAGCCAGCATTTCGTATAATCCAGGACCGTTTTTGGAACCGGTTAATGCGGTACGGCACGGCTGCGCTATGTCTTTCAGCTGAAGACCGGAAGAAGCAAGATAACCGTTGACAGCGGATTGCAAGCTTTCTTCTTTCCACTCAGAAACACCTGACAACACAACAGTTAGATCTCTCAAACGCTTTTGATCTTCAGGTCGCAGAAATTTTTCTTTTGCAGACTGCTCATATTCTATTTTGTCGTCATCCAAAAAGTAAAACAGGATAGATTCAGCCATCTCCACAAGATTTCGGGCTTTACTCTGCCTAGTTTTTACTGCGCTAATAAGCTTAACATCATTGGGTGTTATTGTTACACCCAATTTAGCCAAAAACGGTACCGTCATATTCGCAATATCAGAAGAATCCCCGTTCTGAATATGTTGCTGGTTTATCCATTCCATTTTTTCCAGATTGAGAGCACCTTCCGATCTATTAACATCATCTATTTTAAATAGGTCAATCAGCTCCTTCATCGTAAATAGCTCTTTGTCCCCGCAGGACCATCCCAATCGCGCAATATAGTTGTTAACCGCATCCGGAAGATATCCCTGTTCTCGATATGCTTCAATACCTGCTGATCTAAGTCTTTTTGACAATCCCAATATCAAGGGTAAATGTCCGAACTTCGGCGGCGTTAGCCCCAATGCGTGATAAATATGAATTTGCTTAGGTGTATTGGTCAGATGGTCTTTTCCTCTAATAACATGGGTAATCCCCATTGCCGCATCATCAATAACCACCACAAAATTATACAGAGGTGAACCGTCAGAGCGGGCAATGACCAAATCTTCAAGTTCCTCATTTGGTGTAATTACTGTTCCCTGAACCATATCTTCCAAAACGGTTTGTCCTGTTTTGGGCATACGAAATCGCCACACAAAAGGCATATCCGGTGCATCAGGCTTTCCGTCACACCTTCCGTCATATTGAGTCGAGCTCTTCTCTGATAATGCCTTTTCGCGCATAGCTTCGCGCTCTTCGGGCGTACAATAGCATTTATATACTTTGTTTTGGTCAATCAGTCGCTGCAACGCTGCTCGGTGCTCTTCTATTCGAGACGATTGAAACACCGGCTCTTCGTCCCAATTCATGCCCAGCCATTGAAGTGCATCTATTATTGCATGAACTGATTCGTCTGTAGAGCGCTCGCGATCTGTATCCTCTATACGTAGAAGAAACTTACCGTTTAGGCTCTTGGCCAACAGATAATTGAACAAAGCTGTTCGGGCGCCTCCCAAATGAAGAACTCCGGTAGGAGAAGGAGCAAATCTTACGCGAACTTGAGACATGTTATTTCACCTCTCTTTTAGTCGACTGTCACTACCAGATGACAAAACGATTGTCCATGTGTAAGGAGAAAAAGCACATTAAGTTTTATGTACAAAATGCATCAGAACCATTTTGGCAAGGCAGCTTGTTACAGATAATAGATTATGTGCAAACCGTAAAAGAGCTTAAACGGTGCTATATAGTGATGTTGCGTTTCGCTGTCTTCTTTGACTCCGCGACAAATGTGATCTGATCCTTTGTCAAAGCAAACGGACTGGTATAATGTTCCTATGGGACGCACCTCCACACCGAATCCTAATCTTGGAACTACATACAGATCCAGTCCGATTGATCCTGATATTTCAGGTCCGAATAGTCTGTGACGATAGTATTTGGAGGACTCATCTATGTTTCCCTGAACCTCTTTGTTGGGATACTCATACAAAAACCCGTTTACAAAAGCTGTTTTAATGCCGAGAGATATATCCATTAGGATAACTCTGATGCGAATAGGAATATGAAACTTAAAGACCGGTCCCACTGAAAAGTCAAAAAATCGCTTATATCCATTTTCTGTAGCGGTACCGTCCCCCGGACGCAATCCCATATATGACAGCTCAAGTCCGGCAGAAAAAAATTTAACCGGTCTGACCCTTCCCGCAATTACCCATCCTGATCCGAAATCCCAACCTTTATTATTGCCGGAGCATTGTAAAGTTCCCTCATTACCTCCTCCGGAAACACAGGAATGACCGCCGATTGACAGCTCAAGGCCGAAATCACTTCTAAACCCCAAAGGATTTTTTTCAGGAATTTTGTCTTGAGCTGAAGCCGTAGCAGAAAATAAAGCGGCAACTGCAAGAGGAAGAACCGACGAAATGATTGCTATGAATACAAATTTAGATAATGTCGACATGGTTCCTCTAAAATCTCCAATCAACTTTCAATCCTAACGTAAGAGTATTAAGCATCGAGGCATGTCCGAACGGGGATTCCTTGATGTCTTCAGCGACAGGATAACCAAAAACCTCAATATCATTGGCAGTCGGCATTTTTTCCGGCTGAACATCTACCTTAGCTTTTATGCCGTCTTTTTTTGTAGATGGAAGTTTGTATTCGATTGTCGGCCCTATTCCTAATTTTTTATCCATCAATCTAAACAACAGCGACCACTCGAAAAATCCGGAAAAAACCATTCTAGAAATAGAAACATTGTATACAACAGTTTCTGAAACGCCCACTGCATCAAAAGTATCGTTGGGATTAGTAAACGCGTTGCCGGCCGCATCCGTATGCCAGTATCCTGAGGTTTTCATGTAGTTCATTCCCAAACCGGCACCCCAAATCATCTCAGTATTTCCCATAGGAATAACCAGTCTAAGCATCGGTCTAATGCCTACCGTTACCAAAGAACCGACTTGATAGGTATTGTTTCTATAGAAGTTTTCTGCCGGTCTATCGAAATCATGTTCAAAATAGGTCAATCCGGATTCCGAGCAATTTCTAAGATCTAATTCATCATAATCATCAGGACTTATACAATCGCTGAGATTAGGGCTCCCATATCGACGATCAGTCGTCCACTTACCTGTAAAATATGCAAAATCTGCCGCTATAGCAATTTCAAACAGATGGTGAAATCTTGCTGACAATTCCAAACCGGCATTAAAAATCGGTTTGTATAACTCACTAAGGTGTTTGGCTTTGGAAACATTGAGCGGATAACCAATTTTTATTCCTAAACCGAATACACCTATTGATTTTTGGTTGAAACCCAAATCTTGTTCTTTTAACAACGGCGGAGCTTCCTTCGCTGCCATCCATTTTTTTTCAAGTTCTGAAGGTTCTTTTACTGTTACTTGAGGAAGAGGTGCCAAATAGTCAGAATCCGGATTGGCATCAGCAGCACTAGAAGAGGCTGTTGTTGAAGATGCCGAGAAAGGATCATATGACGGAGAAGTTGTATTATTTTGGCCAACCCTATCTTTGTCTTTAATCATTTCATCATCTACTGCTTGATAAACAATATTGTTCAACGGTTTAACAAACCTTTTGATGACAGACAAAAGGGAGTTTTCTAGTTCAAAATAATTATTCCCCTCAATCCTTCTGGTGGAAACCACGTTACGTGTTCTGGTGTCTTTTATTTCAAGCGTAGTAATAACCGATTGGGCAGATGGTGTTAGATGTCCTCCGATAACAAAATCAGCTCCAATTAAAAGACCGAATTCCACATCACAATCATCATAGCAAGAAGCCATTGTTTTTTGATGCTTGGCCTTAAGATGTCGCATTTGTCTTGTATCTATAACTTTGCAGCTTGTTGTGCTGTCAGCGACCTCATCCCTGACCTTATCAGTCAATTCGGCAATTTTTCTTTGAACTTTTTCATTAGTAGAATCAACTTTAAGATTTGCCACAGCAACAACAGGAAGCTTTCGCTGAGGTTCCTTTTGAGCGGAAGATGCTTTCTTTTTACCGCCGCCCCTTCCGGGATTACCTAAAGCCGATTCGGAAACAAAAACAACAATAAGTGCAATCAGCAGGTTTAATATCAATCTCATTTATAAAGACCCACTTTCAGAATCTGTGGGCCGCAAGTTTAGCAGGATTTTATTTTTTATCTACCGCAAAAAAGCCTTATTCGATTTTCGTCGAACAATTGCTCTTTTATTGTTTAGAAGTCGCTAGTAAACTCCGGTCTCATGATTACAGAAAAATACATGAAAGATATTATTGAATTTCTCGCAACTAAGGAAGATTCCAACATAAAAGTGCGAAAATTGGCACGACGAATGGGTATTTCTGATGAAGAATATGGCGATTTCAGAGCTGCATATAAAAAACTTCGAGAAGAAGGCAAGATAGTTTTAGGCTCAAAGAGCGCTCTTACCTTACCGGTTTCGACAGATACAATAATCGGACGATTCTCTTTAAATACGAGAGGTTTTGGTTTTGTAACACCAATAGATTCTGACAAAAAAGGAGATCTTTTTGTTCCGGCCGAAAAAACAGGCGGAGCTATGAACGGTGATTTGGTTTTGGCTAAACTAAGGAGAAGCAAAAACCGTGACGGAGCAACAAGATTTGAGGGAGAAGTACTGGAAATTAAAGAGCGCGGCATTACACGAGTGGTTGGAACTCTACAGCAATCCGGAGAAACCTGGTTTGTTATTCCTGACGGTTCTCGAACGGATAAACCTGTTGTCGTTCGTGATGTTCCCGTTGAATCCCGAAAACTAGGAGCCAAAGTTGTCTCTCAAATTATCTGGTATCCCGAAGGCCAGGGTTTTCCGGAAGGTGTTATTTCGGAGGTAATAGGACAAACAGGGGAGCCTGCAACAGAAATTCGAGCAGTTATGATCTCAAGAGGACTGGTGCAGGACTTCTCGGACGCTGCAATGGCTGATGCGCAAGCAGCAGCTTCTTCGTTTGATCCGCAAGTCCAAAGCAACCGAGAAGATCTTACAAATACAACTATTGTTACAATAGATCCTTTAACGGCACGAGATTATGATGATGCAATCAGCATAGAACCTCAACCTGACGGAACTGTGAGATTGGGCGTGCATATTGCCGATGTTTCTCATTTCGTACGTCCGGGAACAACTCTTGATGATGAAGCCTATTCACGAGGAACAAGCGTTTATTTTCCAAGACATGTAGTTCCGATGCTTCCGGGAATACTGTCCAACGGAGTTTGCTCGCTTCAAGAAGGGGTCAAGCGTTTTACCAAAACTGCATTTATTGATTATGACGACAATGGAGACATCGTAAGGACCAAGCTCTGTGAATCCGTCATTCAATCATCTAAACGACTAACTTACGAAGAGGCACAGGGCATTATAGACGGACAAGTTGAACAATACAGCAAACCGGTGGTCTCTCTTGTTCAAAGAATGAATACACTGGCAAAGAAAATAGAAGCTCGCAGAACCAAAATGGGAATGCTGCACCTGATGCTTCCCGAAATAGAATTGGTTCTCGACGACAACGGCAAAGTGGTAGATGCTGCGCCGTCTGACTCATCCTATACTCACAAAATAATTGAAATGTTTATGGTCGAAGCCAACGAAGCCGTGGCAAAGTTCTTTTTTGATAAGGAAATACCGATAATTAGACGAGTTCATCCGGTTCCCGACGAAGAATCGATGAACGAGCTGGGAAAATTTACCGCAGCCTGCGGTTTTGCTCTTTCCAAAAGACCTACCCATAAAGAGCTGCAACAACTAATTGCCGAAGCGGCGGACAAACCCGAATCCTATGCAATCAACTTGGCGCTGCTGCGCTCGTTTCAAAGAGCCGTATACTCAATCGAAGCCTTGCCTCACTTTGCTTTAGCAGGAGATCATTACGCTCATTTTACCAGCCCCATAAGGCGCTATCCGGACTTGACCGTTCACAGAGCACTTTCTTCCTATCTGACAGGAAATCTTAAAAACAAAGATCGCTCAGATGAAGAAAAACTGACTCAAAGCGCACAATTTCTATCAGACCGAGAACGAGCAGCGCAGTCCGCAGAGCAGGAACTTAGAATGGTTCTTATTTTGAATCATTTAAAAGATAAAATCGGAGAAACATTTGAGGGCATAATAACGGGAATAACAGATTTCGGAATTTTTGTGCAATCGCCCAAATTTCTCATCGAAGGGCTTCTAAGACTTCAGGATTTGGGTGACGACTGGTGGAACGTGTATACCGATTTGGGAAAAATAGTAGGAGAAATGTCCGGAAAGGTGTATCGAATAGGAACAAAAGTAGAAGTTCGCATTAACCGAGTAGATATTCCCAGAAGACGAATGGATCTATCATTAACAGATGTACCTCAAAGAACTCCCAAAAATGAAAATACCGACCCCTTAAGCCTTAAAAACCAAGCCGCTGTTCCGACAAAAAGAAACAAGTCATTTGCAAAAAACGAGCCTGCAACTAAGAGCGGTACACAAACGGGAAAAGCAACAACAAGAAACAAGAAAAGCACATCCAAAACAAGTCGATTTTCAGGCAGGCGTAAGAAGTAATACTATTCAGATCGCTCTTCCCAAAGTTGCTCATTCAGCCGGAATCTAATTCAAAGAGTTGAAAACATCATCAGAAGTTGCAGCAAACATAAGGCTCTCTATTAAAGACTCAATAGCATCGGCATCAAATGATATAAGACGAGCGCGAATATCTTGAGGTAAAGAACCGAATTTCTTTTCATATAATCTAATAAATACTTCCATCTTGCCTTCTGTTTTGCCTTTTGCTTCTCCCTTGGCTATTCCTTCTACTATGCCCTCAGCTCTGCCTTCGGCTTTGCCTTTGGCTTCTCCCCTAGCTATTCCCTCAGCTCTAAGCTCCTGAGACCATTTCTCTATTCTCTCTGAAAGCATTGTCTCCACCTCCTCGGAATATATATCCAAGTCGTCATTTTCAAAAAATATCTTAGCAGGTTTTTGTGCTTTGTTAAACCACAAGAAAAACGCTCGTTTTAAACTGTCCTGAGATGCTCCCGCCTTGCTTGTCCATTTTAGAAATGACAATATCGGCGGAATACAGGCCTTTAACGACGGACTTTTCTCTATCCGAAATATATCAGAAGCCAAATTTTGTATCTGCTCAAGCTCTTTGTCATCAAGCCGCACCTCTTCAAGCAAAAAATATTTAAAGGAAGGAATATACCGACCCAAACCCGGAGGAGGTTTTCGCACCAAATCTTTAAAGTTAAGAGATGCCGTCC
>CAYWLQ010000129.1:0-16644 GCA_964458775.1 uncultured Myxococcales bacterium
ACTATAACTAGGTTTCCTTAAACGAATGAGCTCGATTCTTAAGCGAATGCCATTGCCGGCAGCCCCCCCCCCCGCACTTGTTGCTAATACTACATATGTCGCACACACAACTGCAATGCGGAGAAATTTTTCACTTTTCTTTTCCCTTCCGGTTTTCATGATTTCTTACCTTTTCCTTGTCACTCGTTAAATTAACCAATCATAAACAGCCAAGCAGCGCGCGTATTTGAAATACGCACACGGCATAGTGCTAATCAACTCCGACAGATCTCCGCAAAACAACATGTGCAAAAAGCGTTTCTACCTGCGGAACAGCTGTGTTTTTGTAAAACTTACTTTTTCAGTATTCCAAATCGGTTTGTGTCTGTAAAGGGCGATTTTTTCTTTTTCAGTGCTCTTTATTTTCAGCGTTCTTTACAAAGACCTTTTATATAATTTACCGGTAGCCGTTTTTTTCTCCAACCCTTAGTAGGTTACAATTCCTCGCTTGGATTGTCCGTCGACTGATGCTGTCAACGCGGTTGATGACCGAACATGGTTAACATGGTTGTGTTTTGTTAGGACTTCTTGCTTTTTTATGTAATTCCAGTCGATACCGTAAAGTCCGTTCTCCATAACTGAAAAGCAACTTGTTTCAGAGGAAGTCATATTGTGAAAGAAATGAGAACCTTGGCTTAACTCGCTTGCAAATCCCTTTTTTTGTATTTCAATTATTACTTTTGCCCCGGATATTTGACTCCAAGCAACAGGTATTCCGCGCCAAGGGTCCGATGAACCCATGCGTCCGTAAGCTATCAGAATATAGGGACGCCGGAGTGAGTACAGTTCGTGATTTATATGTGCCAAATCCTGGGCTGCTGTCGCTCCTGAATGAGGATCCAAGGCTTCAGCTTCAACATAAACGATATCACGTATGCCTTCGACAATACCGTTACCTAATACCTTGTCAGAAGCGATTATTACATTGGGAGCCCTCATATCTTCTTCTGAAAGCTCTGCAACACGTTCCCATAATGGTGTGGGCCGAACCTGAAGCAAATTGAAAACCGTTCGGTTAGAACTTCGATCTGATTCTACTGCAAACTCTATTTCAACGTTGGTTCCGATTGTGTTCTCACAGGTTTTTAGAATTTTAAGAATTGTTTGATTAAGAGGAATACTATTGAGTTGTAATATGGGAGCAAAATCAATAATTCGGGGACCGTCTATTGTAATTCCGGAAACCAGGCGATCATTTTCCGAATTGTAAGTAGATGCGGTATGGTTCAAAACGCCGTCGCGTTCTGCTTCGCTAATACTAAGTTTAATTAGAAATTCATTTTCTCGAATAGGATTATAAAATGTTAGTGCTCCCACATTTACCGCATAGAATTCGGTTTGAGTTTCCTTTATCATAGATGATATGCCGTTGTAAGGCGGAGGCGATTTGGGATATCGAGGACAATATGTAAAAGCTATGCCTCCGTCTACAACAGTTTTTCCCAGTCCTACAGCTAAGCTAACTGTTCCGTCATTAGATTTTGCATGTCCGTGAGGATAATAATTGTAAGAACGAGCTGTGCCGGAAATCATCGGATAGAAGCGCTCTCGGTGAATATTTCCGACAACTTCTTGAATGAGAACCGCCATTTTTTCATCACCAATCTCGGAGTTAAAAGCGCTTCTATACTCTCTAGCTTTTTTAAAAAACATTGATGCATATACAAATTTTATTGCTCCGACAAGCTTTGAAAATCTGTTGTCCGGACTCATCTCATTATTAGGAATCATCTTGGTTAAATAGATTCCTGCGCAAGGACGACGCATCGAATCTTCGAGAAGACTGGATGAGCGTACTGCGATCGGGCGTCTGAGTTCTGAGGCGGCGGCTCTTAGATCACCGACAATTTCAGCCGGTAGAGATGATTGTTGAAACTTGTGTGCTATTCGATCATCTGACAAATTGTCGAAGTCCAGATCATATAAGCGATTTTGTTTCATGAAATCGTCAAAACAGGCCGTTGCCGCAACTATCATATGAGGGATTCTAACCAAAATCTGTTCCGTCGGATCATCCGGAAATACAGTAGGAAGAACCGGAAACAACGACATTAGTCCCAACGCTTTTCCTCCAAGAGAACCTTTTCCGATACGAGTTAGAGCGTTTGATATTGAAAATCGTGCTTGTCCGCGTGATTGAGAAGAAGCCGAATTTAACGGTTTTTCCGCCTGTTCCAGCTTGTCCATTAACAACTCTCCAATCCTGGATAATCTGAATTCATAGTTGGTTTACATCTCAGAATGCGGCAAATTAGGCAAATAGATGTAGGACATGGGTTTATCCCATGCCGCAAACGTGCGCCGGCATTGAGTTTCTCGAGGGGATAAAACACTCGGCTGCCTTCTGATCTGTTCTGAACAGGATTTCTGACAGGATAATTACTTGGTTTGAAAACAGAAAAGAAAATATGATTAGTCATTTAGACCCTATTGCCAGGGCAGTAAGAGATGCTTTGGCTACAATATGATTTTGGATGGTTTTATTCAATTGTTCCCGTGATGCACCCTCCTCAAGATTGATATGAGTATCTAAACCGTATGCTTTGAACACAATTTTGTGTGTCTCTCCCTTTGGCGGACACGGAGCCAAATATCCGACAGTTTTTTCGTCATCAGCTGTTCCTAGTATAGCTTCGTCTATTGGATAGTCTGAAATGTTTTCATGAATCATGATCCTGGATGGAAGATTCCACATGATCCAATGAGTATAGACTCCGCTGATTCGATCCTTGTCCTCCGCTATCAGCACAATACTTTCTACTTTGTCCGGAATAAGAGAAAAAGATATTGGCGGTGAAATACCTGCACCGCAGGCATATTTGGAAGGCATTGCCTCCTTTTCGCCGAAAGCCGGACTTCGAATAACAAACTCCCTAACGTCGGCATCATCATCGCACCCTGCAAAGAGCAATAGAGTCAGTGATGCAACTGCTGTTAGAGAAGAATGCTTTAATTGTTCTTTCATAAAGAAGTACTCCTAAAATCGAAATTCAACCCCCAAAATCTGAAAATCAAGTGTTGCAAAAAATCCGGTATATCCATTTATGATATATGGTCCCATATTGCACATAATTTCGGCACCTATTCCCAAATTGTCAAAGATAAAATAGTGAACACCGACACCGCCTCTAAAACCCGCTGAAATGCCGGAATATCCTCCTCCGAAAAATAATAGATCCAACATGCCGCCTAATTTTGCATCAATTATCAATGGGATTTTGTCTAGCGGAAATCGAAGTTTGGGACCTACTGCAAATTCCAACGCATTACCTCCCCATCGATAGTCATAATATCTATCATCGCAATGACGACGTCCTCGGTCATCGTACCAACATCTGTACCGACTATTACCTAAAGACAAATTTACCTGAATATTCAGCCATACATGTTCAGAAATACCTCTATTGTATTCATTGAACCACTTGAATCCGCCGGGAGCCCAGTCCGAAAGTCCAAGTTGAAGCCCGAATCCGCCGTTTACCGAGTTGTTGCCGTCCGGTTCGGCGGTATTTAATATATTATTCTTTTTCGCATAAACCTCATTTGACGAAAAAAACAAAAATGCCGTAATAAATACTACAGGTAAGTTTCTTAATAATAACATTGGTTTATTCATTGGAAGTCTCCTTATTTCCTACATGTTTCCCATAAACAGTTTATTAGAATTTAAAGTTTTGTATACAGCCAACAAGCAAGATACTTTTCTTGTAAGAATAATCTGTTGCTGCAAGAATATATCTAACATTACTAGAATAAGACACGTCAAATTCTTGTTACTAATGCTTGTAACTTCTCAAATTGTTCCGATGAAATGAGCAAATGCAAGGTTTTTTTTGCCTAGGGAAGAAAGCCTACGTATGCATTTACAAATGAGAAAATAAACCGTTTTTCTGCGAAAAATCTGATTTTCCCAGTGTTTTTTTAGAAGTTATTATTGTTTAAATTCTTTTACTGCATCAAGAACACCCGGAAACGGGCCCAGTGCACGCTCAAAAATACCTAAACTATATGCGATAACGAGGCCGTAGTTAGTAATAGGAACATTCGCCTCTTTGCATTTATACAAACGACTCATCATGGCACGACGATTGAACATGCAACCTCCGCAATGAATTACCAGTTTATATCGACCCAAATCTTCGGGAAAATCTTGACCTTGTACAGTGTGGAAATGAAGGCTTCCTCCCACATACTGTGTAAGCCATTGAGGAATTTTTACACGACCTATATCATCACCAATGGGATGGTGACTGCATGCTTCAGCCACCAGTATACTATCTCCCGGTTTGAGCGAATCTACTGAAAATGCACCCGCTACTTGGGTGTAAAGATCCCCTTTAAACCGCGAAAACAGTATTGAAAAACTGGTCATGGGAATATCCGCAGGAGTGTCTGCCGCTACTTTTAGAAATGCCTGTGAATCTGTTACCACCAATGCCGGAGGTTTTTTAAAATTTTCAAGAACATGTTTGAGTTCACGCTCTTTAACCACCATTGCAGTAGAATCATTGTCGAGTAAATCGCGGATTGTCTGCACCTGAGGTAAAATCAAGCGTCCCTTGGGAGCTTCCTTATCAATGGGAACTACCAATACGGCGGTTTCGCCGGGAGGGACAATATCTGCCGCAATAGGTGTATTTCCGACATAATCTTCCGGTGCAGCAGCAAGCATAGCTTCGCGCAATTCTAAAAGACCTACACTGTTTGAAGCTTGTGTGAAAACTACGGGTATTTTACGTTCTTTCAATTTATGTATTGTTTCTTCGTCGGGAGAGGATACATCGGTTTTGTTAAACACCGTTATCACGGGAATCGCTGCTTCAACAAAACGTTCAAGCAGATCGTTTTCAAAACTTCCAAAGATTCCGTCCGAAATAATCAAGGCCAAATCCGTACGATCCATTACACGATTGGTTTTTTCGACTCTCGCTTCTCCCAGCGCTCCTACATCGTCAATGCCGGCGGTATCAATAAATAATACGGGGCCCAATGGAAGAAATTCCATAGGTTTTTCCACCGGATCAGTGGTGGTACCTGCAATATCTGATACAATTGATACACTTTGGCGTGTCATTGCATTAAGAAGACTGGATTTCCCCACATTTCTTCTTCCGAACAAGCCTATATGAAGTCTGAATCCCTTAAATGTTCTTTTTTTCATGTTGTTCTTTTCTTTGAGCCCAAAAGTTTCGTTTACATTCTGAGTAAGGACCGGATACAAAGCAATGCATAGCCTTTTTTTAATAAACGACAAGTAAAAATACACTTATTCTTGACGTAATCAGAAAACTTACATCATGTTACGTTTCGCAAATTTTCGGTTTGATTATTCATGCCGAAACACCATGAGGAGGTTGCCGAATGGCCGATTCCAAACTTCGCATTGAAAAAATCGGCGGGACATCCATGACTCGCTTTCAGGAAGTAGTTGACAATATCGTTTTGAAAAATAAAGACGACATTTTTAACAGAATTTACATTGTCTCTGCATACGGCGGAGTTACCAACGATTTGTTGGAACATAAAAAAACAGGACAACCTGGAATATATAAAAAGTTTGAAGACCAAGAGGACTATCGTTCCGCCATGGAAGCGTTAAAAATCAAGCTGTGTCGAATGAATGAAGATTATGTGAGCGTAGGGCTCGACATTGTTGCGGCAGATACTTTTATAAAATCCAGAATAGACGGCGCAACAGATATTTTAAACGCCATGAACGATGTTTTGTCATCGGGTTATGTGAGCCGAAAACAAATATTGCTTGCAGCTAGAGAATTGTTGGCCTCGCTGGGAGAAGTTCATAGTGCCTATAACTCTGCTAATATACTTAAAAACAAGGGGTATTCTTCGAAGTTCATTGACCTTAGCGGCTGGGGAGACGGAAGGGAACTGACTATTGATGAGAGAATTATAGATACTTTTAAGAATATCGAACCGAAGAGCTGCATTTGCTTTGCAACCGGATATGCAAAAGGAACCGAAGGTATTATGCGCGAATTTGATAGAGGATACTCTGAGGTTACCTTTTCAAAAGTTGCGGCTGCTCTTAATGCCGATGAAGCGATCATTCATAAAGAGTTTCATTTGTGTTCCGGAGATCCCAATATCCTTGGAGAGAACAAAGTAAAACCTGTGTGCAATACAAACTTTGACGTTGCTGATCAGTTGGCTGATGTCGGAATGGAAGCAATACATCCCAAAGCTTCAAAACCGTTGGAGCTAAAGGGAATTCCTATTCGAATAAAAAATGCATTTGATCCGGACCACCCCGGAACTCTAATTACCAGAGATTATATCTGCCCTGAATCAAAAACAGAAATAGTAACAGGTTCAGATAAAGTAATCTGTGTTGATATTCACGATACAAGAATGGTCGGAGAAGTCGGATTTGATCTAAAAATTATGCAGATTTTGGCTGACCATAATATTTCTTATGTCGGCAAAGCCACCAATGCCAACACAATCGGTATGGTTCTCAACGATGCAGATTGGAGTGATGATTTGTACGCTGACTTTTCTTCTAAATTTGAACATGTCAAAATGGAAAAAGTTTCGATAGTGTGCGCTATCGGTTCTAATATTGCAAAACCGGGTGTTATGGCACAAGCAACTCGGGCTTTGGCGGATGCAAATATTAACATTTTGGCAGTTTCACAAACTATGCGTCAGACAAATATGCAATTTATAGTCTCCAGAGCTGACTTTAAAAACGCTCAGCGAGCCCTTCATCAAGCTCTTTGCGAATAGATGATCAATCCTAAACTACAACCCATTTTGGGTCTCGCAATTATCATTTTATCGTTCATACCTGATGCAGTACAAATTCCGTTGGTTTTTCCTTTTGAGACTTACTACAACCTTGACGGTTTAATGCTGTTGTCTGCCATAACTCCGCCTGTCGTAGGAGCCATGCTTCTTCTCAGCTATGCTGCAAAGACAGCTGTTAAGACGAGTTGTGTAATTGCATTTGTTCTAGGTATTATATTAGTCTCTGCAATTTTGTTTTCCCCTAAACTATTCTTTCCGATAGAGTTGACTTATCTGCAAGCCGCATCTTTGATTTGTTTGGTTGCTGCTATGGTGTCAGCCGGAAAATACAAGAAAGTTCTGTCCCTTTTTTTCACATTGGCTATTCCGGCTGCTCTTTTTTTGTATGCGTTAATAAGCGCATTATTAGGTACCTTACCGATTGCAGCCTTGTTTCCTTACAAAACTGCTCTAATGCTTTTTGCCGGTATGCAGGTGACGATAAATGCTTTTTCCGGTTTTAGAAAAGCCCACTAATTTTTAGGGTCTTCCAATTTTCCCATGAAAAGAATTGTACTGTTGCGGTCATCGCGAATAAGAAATCAAGAAGTCCTAATCTTACTCTGAACCGATTTAGGAATTATCCTCCTCTGACTCATTGTCTATAGGTTTTCCGCTAAGAAACTCTTTCAAAACTGCTCGTGCTTCTTCGGCATTGTCGGCTGTGACCTCCAGACGAAGCTCTGCGGTGTGTTGTCCAAGACCTATAAGTGCCGCCGTACGTGTGCCTATCAGTCTTACGGTAAAATCTTCCTGTCTTAGCATTTCTTCAAGCATTTGTCCTTCGGCAGAGTCATAACCCTTCCAGACAATCTCAAAGTCGTCTTGTTCATCCTGTTCTTGTTCACTTTTTTCTTGTTCGTTCAGCTCATCTGTTTTTGTTTTTTCTTCAGTCATATATATTTTGTTGCATAGGAAAAGGTACCGGGCAAGTTAGAGTGTGTTTAAAGTTTGTTTTATTTTACTTTTTTTCATCTGTATCTTTTTGAACGGATGGTTCGTCTTGCTCCAAGTTTTCCAGTAAAGCAAGGTTGTCTTCTGTATTTGCAGTTTCTCTCGCTCTTGCAAGGTATTTATCTATCAAAGCCGAATCAGCTTTGGCCTTCATAAGAAGTTTGGCTGCCTGATAATTGTAGACGAAGTAGTTGGCGGTATCGTAACCCACTGCCAGATGTCGATATAAATCCGCTGCTTTTTGATATTGTCCCTTTTCTTCTTGAAGAGAAGCCAATGTAACAGCCGTGATAGGATCAAATTGGGAATGTTCGCCCTTGGAAGCCAAATGTTCGATAATTGAGCTGAAACATTCAGCAGCTTCATCTTTTTTTTCCATTACAAGATATGTAAAGCCCAATTCACGAATAACCGAAAAATCGGGGTGCATTTGTCCCATCAGCTCTCTGGCTTTTTCCAACATCTTTAGCGATTGCTCCGGTTTTTTTCTGTTTCTTAAAAACACACCCAACTTAAGAAAAACTCTATGATTAGAAGGAGCATCTTTGGCTGCTTTTCTTAACTCTTCCTCCGCTTCTTCCCATCGCTCCGTTGCAGCCAGGGCTTCTGCTTTCATATCGTGAGCAGCTAAAATAATTTCTGAAGAAGCTCCGGTTTTGTTTGAAGCTGCAAAAAACAAGTCAAACATTTCCAACGCTTCGAGATTTTTACTTGCAGCTGTCAGAGCCTTCCCGGTTTCGAAGTATAAGTATTTCAATTCAATACTTAAATTCTTTTGGGCAATAATTGTTTTGAAGATTTCGGCTGCCTCATCATGTTTTCCGTCATGGTCTGCCAAAAGCGCATCGTGAAACTCTTCAGGCAGCTTGGAATATTCCTCGGCCTGATCATCAGACCAGGTGCCGGCAATAATAGTAAGCAGCTCATCGTCATCAATTTGGTCTTCTTCCTCAACAAGCCTCCGAGCATCCATTGCTTCATATTGTTTAATTCTCTCAGTTACTTTTGTTGATATTGAGGTTTCGTCACAGATTTCAAGAGCATCCTGTAAAAGCTTTGTTGCAGATTCCATATCATGAGATTGTGCAGCTTCGTCAGCTTCGGCTATTTTTGCGGTAGCAAGATGTCTTTTACAGTCCAAAATCATGGTTTTTATAGCTTCTATCGCTGAGGCGTCGACACCTTTTGATTTGTCTAAAGCTCTGTCCAGACTAAGTTTTGCTAAACCGTATCGGCCTTCTGCAAATAAATGCTTGCCTTCTGCCAGGTATTCATCGAAAGTTTTACCAAATATTGCTTTTAAAAATGACATTGGGTCTCCATGGTTTCTTTTTAAATAAAAATCGCACTTTGGAATTATCAGTTGTGGTAGATTTGTCGAGTCCAGGATGAAAACAGAACAGAAAATATGAGGTTATTATGTGTATAGCAGGATTAATATTGGGAATTTTAAGTGTTACCGTAGCTTTTTGGGCAGCCCCCTCTATCGGTACTCTGTGGTCGGCGGCATTGGCTTTCTCGGGAACTTCAGCTCCTCCTGCTTGGCCCATATGGCTTATGGGTCTCGGAATCGGTGCCGGTTTACCTTTGATTGGAATTTTACTTAGCATAATCGGCATAGTTAAGAAGCAATCAAAAGGTATCGGTATTGCAGGTATTGTTATATGTGCAATAGGATTAATTTTAAGTATCATTTTCACATCCGGAGCTGCCGTCGCAGTAGATATCGCCGGCAATGCAGCTGCAAATATTTTGGGAGAATCTTCTGAGGATATGCAAAAACTGCAAGATGCTTTAAATAGTCCTGACCTTCAAGAAAGAATAAGAAAGGCAATGGAGGCGGCGCAAAAAGCCCCCGAAGACGAGACACAACAGCAGAATGCGCTTTCTGAAGACAAAGCACCTCCAAAAGTTCTCATGCCCGGCCAAGCCGCCGAGGCTGCTAATGAAGATCCTGTCAAACCTGTAGCACCGGCATCTGCGGAGCAACCTGCAGAAGCACCGGCGCAATAGTTAAAAGAAGGAGAAAAAAATGCCGTTAATAAAAATGGAAACATCAGTGTCGGTTTCAGATTCACAAAAGAGTGAATTGGCTTTGGCATTGTCCAAAATCGTTGCAGAGGCTACCTCTAAGCCCGAACAATATGTAATGGCCGTAGTATCCGAAGCTGCCATCAGCATGGCCGGAGAAATGGGCCCCGCCGCGTTTTTACAAATCTGTAGTATCGGAGCGTTGAACAGAGAGGTAAATACCGATATTTCACGCAAAACCGCAGCTTTACTCGAAAAATCCATCAATATTCCGATTGAGCGAGTTTACTTGAGCTTTAACGATGTATCCGCAGTAAATTGGGGATGGAACGGGAGAACCTTCGGTTGAAATTCTGTATTCCAATATTTGCAATAACTTTTGCAGTATATCTTCTATTTGCAATTATCAGTAGTTGTTCGCCGTCATCATCCAAAAGCACAGCCCAATCCTCAAAACAAGATACAGAAACCGATACTCTTGCCGATGCAGATAACGGAAAAGAGGGATTATTGGCAGGCTCCGGCTACTTTTGATTCAAAGAACATCACATTAGGTCGAGTTTAAGAATACTTCCATAGACTTGGGCTGTTGGTGCTTATCCGAAAAAGTAGATTATTCCGTCTAAAGAAATACTCAGTGAACTTTTGGGTACTATTTTGAGCGGTGTCGGTGGAAGCAAGGGTTGTTCTATTACTGTTTTAGAAAACCCCAAAAGAAACGCCGAGACTATGAAATGTCCCAAACCTACACCCAAAAGAATCATGCCGGCTGTAGACACAGGACCGTAAGGAGAACCTTCTACCATCGCTGCTCCCGTTATAATTAAAACAGCACTTGTTCCGAGCATTGAATAGCCGGTTGTCTGCATAATTTTATTGCGCTTATATTCTTTTTCCTCGTCAGCTTGCAGTTGAGCCGCAGTAGGATGTTTAAGTTCTATGGATATTTCGTGACGCATTGAACTGTCAGGAGGTATAGGGCCTTCAGTAGCTTCAGCGGTTGATATAATCGATAGAGATAGAAAAGACAAATATATGCATGTGCTAATAAAATCCGTCCTTCTTCTTGATATATACTGCATCTTCTTTACTTTGAGTATGCTGCTCTTGCAATTGCAAGAACATGCCCGTCAGGATCTGCAAAATATGCAACCTCTTCTCCCCAATCCCTAACAGCAGCTTTTGACAAAGGTTTGGCATTAACTGCATGAAGTCTGGCAATAACACGTAGAATGTCGTCTGTTCTTAAATAAACCTGTGCCGGAGCCACACCTTCGTCGGGCAGCTGCGGATTTGTACCGATAATTCTTTGAAAACCTTCATAAGAACATAATGCCAAGCCAAGACCGTCCGGAAGAATAAATTCAACATAGTGTTTGCTTTTTGTCTTTATCTTCCAATCAAACGCAGACATGTAAAAATCTACAGATCTGTTAAGGTCGGAAACAGCCAAAATTGTTACATCGTGTTTGGGCCCGCTAACGGGTTCTTCAGCAGGACGTGCACATCCCAAAGCCGCAGTCCATCCGGCTTCCAGGAAGAAAAATGGCGAAAGAGATTGATATTTGGCCGCTATGCAATTTTTGTCAGCAATTTCTTTGCTAATCGAAACTGCAACTACTTCTGCAAAAGTAGCTGTCTCGTAAGAAAATTTCTTTTTGTCAATAACTCTGCATTCGATGTGGGCTCGACACTCAGCAATCCTGGGAGGTTTAACTGCGATAGAAGGAATAGGTGAAAGTCCGTTTTCGGAAAACAGTTTTGGGCCTCTATCGCTTGGATCCAAACCTATAACCCACGATGTAGCAACAAGGTCGCTTCCCGGAACGTTTATTACAAATTCTCCGGTCGCGTCGATGTTAAGAAAAGTGGGATATTCGTTTCTGCACATAAACACCACCATAGTAGGAGGTCCGTAGGAAATTACAGAAAACCTGCTTTTAGCGGCAACGTGTGGATTGCCTTCGGCATCAGCAGTAGTAACCAAAGCTATTTGTTCCGGAAGCGGTACAGGAGACCAATCTTCTCTGTTGGGCGATATTTCGACCTTGCCGAAGCTTGTCATAAATTCATTCCTTTCCTCATATAAGAATCAACTTGATAGGAATACTAACAGAAATAAAAAAAAAGAGGGAGAATATGTGAAAGCAATATCAAAAAGTAATTCTGTTTCTGTATCAGATATGCACTATTCAATTTTCTTCCACACACGATACAACTCAGAGGCTCCCCATGCTTGGGCTCCGCATCCTTTAGGAGTGTGTGGAGTGTCACCGTCCATGATTTCAGGTACATGTAACAGAACTCCTTGGTTCATTGGAACGGACGCACTGGACAAGATGGAAAGAGCAGCTTTTTTAGCTGAGTCTCCATAGGTCATATACATAGCTTCGCAATAGGACGGAAACAGCCATGTCCAGGCAGTACCGTTGTGATAGGCCGGTTTTCGCGAGGTATCCTCATCGCCTGAATAATGACCTGAATAGGGATGCGATGGGTTATTGAGAAGTTTACCGGAATGTCGAATTTCCAACTCGCAACAAACAGGTCTGTTTGCCAGGCTGCGAATTCCTCCCGGAACAAGCAACTCTTCACATGCCGACAAGATCGCTCTGCACAGATTCTTGTCAGTCACGATCTCTAGGCATATCGCCAGAAGCTGATTAGGTCGAAGGGCATCATCTTGAATTGCAGCGGAGGCAGGCATTCCCGGTGTAGCTCTTAGACAATCAGACAAATATCTCTCACCGCCGTTTTGGACAATAAACAGGTTATGAAAAGACTGCTGCGCTTTTGCCGCTAACTTGTCAAAACCCTTACCGGGAAAGATCTGTGCTGCAACTCTTAGAGCATTTATAAAAAGAGCTTGTATTTCGACCGGGTATCCCTCTCTGGGTGTACCCGCCGGATAATTGGTATCCATCCAGGTGAAATGAGAAGGACTAAATACCATGCCTGATGATGAATCAACATAAATGCCGTTTTCTGCTCCGTTGATATATCCTTGTACTATAGAGTACAATACTTCGCGTACAGTTCTTTCCCCGGCTCTTGCATTAAGAAATGAGTCGTTTCCTTCTTTTTTTATAAGGTCAGAAACCGCTACAAAAAACCATAGCGGAGCATCTGATGTATCACGGTTACTGTGATCTTCCCCCCTGATCATATTAGGCAAAGTGCCGTTTCTTTCAAATTCTGCAAATTGCATCAGAATTTCGCGAGATTCTTTTAACTTGCCTGCTGATATTATACCCCTCAGAGCAATAAGCGTGTCACGCCCCCAATCCAGAAACCATGGATATCCGGCAATTACAGTCTTACAATTATCGCGATTGACAATAAAAGCAGAAATCGCTCTTCGAGCCGCCTCTTTAACGCTGAGCATTTGAAATTGTTTACTAGGAATAGGACCTGGCATGGGTACGCTCTTAGGCCTTTTGTCACTATCAGAAACAGCTGCCTGAATACATACGCTTTGACCGCCCAAAAGCGGAATGCGAAAATATCCGGGACTGAACAAATCTCCCCACGGATCCATGCCTCTCTCAAAATCTTCGGAGTGATAGACTTGATACTTCCACTCTTTTTCGTCAATGTAAACACCCTTGCCGGTAAAAATGTGAAGATGTCTATTATTACTTGGTGAAAATGAAAATCCGTCCCCATAGGATACTATTTGTTTCGGCCACATATGTTCCGGTCCGGTATATGCTTTGGTAACTTCATGGCTTACACGATCTTCGATGTCAGGTCTCAGTATTAACTCTACCGGTACATTATCCGGTCGACGATATGGACGGTCGTCTTGAGACAGACGGTGAATATCCAGAAAAATACGATTACGCAAAGGGTCCATTCTCAAAACAATCTTAACCGCCACTAAAAGGCCTTGGCCGCCGGGGACTGAAAATCGCCATACAACTGAACCGTCCCCGTCGAGTGTAAATCTTTTTTGGCTGTCAATATTAAGCGCAAACGAGTAACCTCGGCAAATCAACCATGCTCTGATTCTAGTCAGCATTACACGTCGATCCGAAGGGCAGCTTTTATTTAGATTGGCAGCTAGCAGTGCATCATATTTGCTGTGGAGATTTCCCCATGCCATACGAACTTGAGACATTGTTCCAATATTATTGGCAACGACCGCCGATCTGTCGGGTGCCTCAACCCCTTCAATTGTGTGAGTACAGTACACCTTTGCGTCTGAACCTTCAGACAACAACAACAATCGGGCCTGAGCATGTTTAACTTCTGAAGGTTCAAATACAGTCATTTTAAGAGTTAAAAATTCGTGTTTAGGAGGGGTTGCAAATGGAGCGGTCAACACAAAATGAATTCCGTCAATACGACAGATACTGCGTTCAAATCTTGTAGCTGCATTGTCCCTATCTATTTCAGCAAAAAAAGGATGTGCTGATATTATGCAAAGAAAATGTTGAGGAGGAATTGCAGTTGTTCTGGTGAGATCCTTTTGCCAACGCCATACGGTCGTTCTCGGCGCTGAATAAGGTGTACAATCGTGTACAAATCCTGTGGGGTCTTCAACCAGTCTTTTTATTAACAAATCAATATCAACATCATTAGAAATTGATAGCCGGTTACTGTGCACCGCTTGGTATATCTCCAGAGCCTTAGCTCTCAGTACCTGTTGCCGATTTCTTTCATAATCGGGCATTGTATTAGTTTGTTCTTCTAATATATCAAGCCAGGTCATATCTGCTGTAAGAGCCATGACTTCACCGGGAAGAAGCTTTAGCTGTTCTATATCTGAAATTTTCATTACAGAAATTTTTTTCCCGGAAAGCAGATCAACGCTAGGCCTAAAGTGCAACCTTTCCCACGACAAAGTACATTCATTATGCGTGTCTAGATTAGCAAGTATCAACAGCGGATTTTCCCCATGACAATCGGTTCGCAGAAACACAACCCCCTTATGGATGCCTGTATGAACTGTTTTTATAGACGCACCCGGAAAAAAGGCCGGATGGAATTCTAATATTTCGTTGAGCCGAGACAGCAAGCTAACCATGTTTTCTTCAGAGCCCCAATTTAGAGAACTGTTTTTGTGAACACTAATTTTTTCATCAGCATACCATTCGACTCCGTTTGTAAAACCAAAAGCTCCGTTGTCAGAAGCCAACGCACATAGTGAACATCGCAGCCTCGCAAACAATGCGGATTCCGATGCCAAACGATTATTGTCGTGGGTTTCTGAAAAGTGAATAAGGGTGCCTTTAGTTAAAGAAACTTTGTGGGCTCTCGGCAAATAATATTCCACCTGCTCACGAGAATAGTTTTGAAACAATTCAGAATAGGCCCAATTAATTCCTGAATCTGCAAGCAATTGTTCGGTAACGGCAGGGTCACCGCCCAAACCTTCGAGCATAAAAATAGTGTCAGGATATTGATTTCTAACGTAGGCTGTAATGTATCGCCAAACAGCAAAAGGAATTTTGTATCCGGCGTCGAGTCTAAAACCGTCAACTCCTTTGCGACACCAAAACAAGAAAACCTCCGCTATATATTTCCATAATTCTCTATGTCTGTAGTCCAATTCAGAGAGATCACCCCATACTATTCCCCATGCTCCGGGCGAAATGAACATGTCATCCGTATTACGGCAAAACCATTCGGGGTGGTGAATTTGCAACGAAGAAGCCCATCCCGTGTGATTTACGGGGATATCGAGAAATATTCGAGCATTTCGATTATGAACCTCATCGACCAGCTCTTGAAACTGCTGAAGCGGAGTAGTTTGCTTGTCAAACTCAGCAAGAGCCGGATCTACATCAAATAAATCCATGGCGGCAAAAGGACTGCCGAACCGACCCATACGAGCATATGTAGTGGGTGTAGGAAAGATCGGCAACAATTGAACGATTCTGCATCTCAAGATTTTGGTAATGAAATCCAGTTCACCAATAAGCTCTCTAAACTTTCCCGATCTGGGAATGACTTCGTAGCCGGCTTCGTCGAGTTTTCTAATTGCCGTATCGTAGGGAGCATCAGGATCTTTAATACCTTTGTCGGGACAAAACTGACGAACAAAAGCCGTGTACATGGTATTTGAAGAAGCTGATTCCGCAGGTTCAACTTTAAGAATTGTATTTCCTCCGGAAGGCCACAAAATGACGGAATCTTGTTTGGATACAAAAAAGGCTTTTGCCTCAAAGCGTCCGACCTCTAATAATGGCAAATCTATGCGATAAACCCCTGCTCCCAAATCTTTCATCGGAAGATCATGCCAATCTTGTGATAAAGGAGGCAGCCCTTTCTCAGCATATCGAATAATCTCATCATGTTGAATCTGTCCGCGACCGATGTTAGTACGAAGCCAAGCTCTACCGATTGCCGTATCCTTCAGTTCTAAACTAAAAGTAACAATATCACCCCTAAAAAAAATCATACGCTTGTCAGGTTGCGGAGTCTGTATCAATTGTATCATCAAAATCTCCCCAAAAATAACTGACAGTATTGTCTCATAAATGACCTGATTTTGTCCAACTTGATAGCAAAATGACAAAATGACAATTAACCTACCAATCATTTAGGGAAGAAGGAGAATTAATATGAAACATCATATTTTTGGGGGATATTTAAGATATTTAGGGGAGATATTTAGGTGATATTTAGGTGATATTTAGGGGACACTGTCTATTAACTTGCATAACACCCAAAAATGAACTATCCTCCAAAATGTCAACTTTCAAGGAGGCCAACATGGCTCGGTTAGCTAGAATAAAAGCAGAAGACTCAGAGATATTTAGGTGATATTTAGGGGACACTGTCTATTAACTTGCATAACACCCAAAA
>CAYWLQ010000130.1:0-14087 GCA_964458775.1 uncultured Myxococcales bacterium
CGTTACATCTATCACAATAAAGCGTAAAACCCTCGTCTATCAATCCGTTACAGTTATCATCAAGTCCGTTACAAACCTCAACCAACAAAGAAGAACTAATGATTTCATACAAAACACCGGAAAGCTCAGCCTGACTGGTAGCGGTTTTAGCATTAGGGCCCGTACCGCCGTTGACCGCTATTTGATTGAGAGCACTCATGTCTCCGGAGAAGGCAAAACCGATAGGCCAGATGTCGATTTCTTTCACCGCTGCAGGTTGTTCAGGATCGTATTCGTATTCAATGGTCCGGAGAGATTGGGAGGCGGCATTGGTATCGGCAGGAGTGTTAAAAACATCATGGTTACAAGAATCCTCACCATCGGTAAGCAATATTACAGCATAAGGTCTGCAGCCTGCCGTCATAGCATTATCATTCCAATCCGCTTCAAACACATGTTCGAGATAGTCCTTTGCCGCCAACATAGAATCAGCAAGCGGTGTTCCCTGTGAAGCACGCAGTTCCTGCTCGTAACCGAAACCCACGAAACCCTCTGCGACTTCTGCTCTTGACCAGCCTTCCGGAACGATGTCAGGCTCTCCTGAACCGTCCGATAAAAACTCATGATGATCCATCCACATCATCAGAGGACCGCGATTATCCGGCATTTCCTGGTTTGGAAACTCCACACAAAGCCATTCATATGCAGATCCCGGCACGGTAGGATCATACTCAGCAAAAGGCAGATAGACTCTCCCCATGCCTACATCCGCCAAAGAGCATGCGGAATCTTCGTATCTCAAATAATCTGCCTCACCTGAGACCTGATTTCCATAATACCAGTATTTCTCATAGTAATTCTCTCTACCTGATGCAACATATCGCTGAGCAAATTTCATCAGAGCGAAATCAATATCACCGGTTGCAAAAATCATTTGGCGCATGGCTTCTTTTGCAACGTACATTCTGCTGTTGCCTGCTCCCGGACAACAACTTCTTGTATCCCACGGATCCCAGCTTCCGTCTCCGCTTCTTATTTGAGTATCCGAATCCACATAAAACAGCATACTTCCGGAGGTATCTACAATTATCAGAATTCGGGGTTTAATCTGATCTTGTGCAGAGCTGCTTTGGGGATATGCTAAACTGACGGTCAACAGTGCATATGCAGTCAAAACCAACCGAACCTTTGAATTCATGACTTTTTCTATCATTACGGCACCTCCCAAAACACTAAAAATACTGTTTGCTCCCAATATGAGCAAACTTGTTTCTTATGAACCGCTGAGAACCACCTAATAGCGTTCCGTAATAAAACCTAACTTAAATATAGTAGTGATCAGTTAACATACAAAGCATTATGGCAAAAAACCACATTTAGAGTTCTTTAGAAAAACTCATTTTATATAATGTTTCTTGTGCCTTAAGAGCCATATTGCTGAATTTCAACGAAGAGTTAATAGATGAAATAACATCTGCATGATAGGCAAGCGAACTGTCATTGCGAGAAATTTTTATCGGATAAAATCGTTTTTCTTTTCGATATGAATACGATGTTAATAAAGCAAAATCTTTTCCAAAGACCGTATCCACATTGCGACGCATCGTTAGAATACGAGAACCGACTACATCATTAAAATCGTCCCAATCCACCATTTGTCCGTTAACCTCAATGTTGATGTGTACAAGAAGTTTATGATCTTGATGATAACGCAAACGATTTTTTTCCAAAACGTTTTTAGCCACCTGAAGAGCCTCAATGTCATTTCCACGACCTGTCTTGACCAACACCGACTTATTGCGGGGCAGTATTTCAAAACCGTCACCGTAACATACAAGCTCTTCTGCATGTTCAACAATTCTCGCTCTGTCATCAGCATTCATAGAAGCAAGACGGTTAGTGTGATAAAGAGAATAGGCAATATTCCAAACAACCTGGTATACGATTGGACCTATCAAATTAGCTGGAATAGAGGTTTTGTCCAGTGTAACCAAGATGTAGTCTATTACATCGGGTCGAATAATACGACGAAGATCTCCCCTGTCCTTACGTGCACGAGCCGTAATTTCTCTCATTAAGTAATTTTGCATATTTAAACAAATCTCAAGATTAGAAAAAAACAAAGGATTCTCCCCCCCAAGCAAATCATCAGGTGTCACATGGCCGACATTTCTAGCACATGCAATATCATCAATTTTTTTTAATACAAAAGCTTCATGGAAGACATCTCTTGATGTTTTTAAATTGCAGTATTCAATTATATTTGAACTATCGATTCTTGTACCATCCATAAAAATTAATGTTTCAGCCATTGTATCAGTGTCAGTATCGCCTCCCATTACAAAAAGCTCTTCTTCTGAATAGGTATTTCGAACCTCTTTGATTTGTAAATCTATAGACTTAAAAGCCTCTGCATCACTAGAATTATGCGAAGCACACCCGTATCCGCACTTTGAGTGATGCATAAAAGCGATGAAAACAGCCGGGGTTTGAGGTGTATTGAAATGAGCATTTTTAACAACTCTATCTATCCTGTTCCAATACCAAAAATTACTTTTACTAAGCGATACTTTATTGCCGTCTGTTCTTCCAAACAGAACTGTAGTAGGAGGATACCCTTTGGCAGAACTTCCGTGAACCCTTCCGTCGATGCATTTCATGACAATCATCTTGGGGGCTCGCGCAGAGAATTCTGCAATAACATTGTGCATTCTCTCTAAAGTGTCCGAATCTGATAAATTTTTAAAAAGATACTCGTTAAAGAACTCATGCGCTGCTTTCATTCGGACTCCTTTCAGAAAAGAGTTTGGTCTAATTTTCGATATAATTTAGCATAATTGTATTCATTTAGAAACGTATTTAACACCCATTTATCTCTTAATCAAACCAAGTAAAAAACTATTGGACATAGCACAAAAAAAAATATAGAGCCGTGCCCAATAAAGCAGAAAAACCGCCGGCATTGGTTAGCTGATTTATGCTGCTTTTAAGGTCAAATATGACGCCAGGGTATAATACGAGGAAATCTTGATGTTAATAATACTAATCGGTTGCAGTGTAATCTTTTTGGGAGCGATTATTGCTCTTGGACTATCCAGAAGCACACTTACTGCATCAACAACAGCTGCCGTCTCTACATTGGTCGGATGTGCAATTATAGCGTATCCGACTGCTATTGTTCTTTTAGGAGGGGAAGCAGAACCGTTATTTTTGGATTGGTACTTACCTTTTGGAGCCTTTCACGTTGCCATGGACGGACTTTCTGCATTTTTTATGCTACCGATCATAATACTATCCCCAATTACTGCTGTTTACGGAATCGGGTATCTAAAAAGAGATAAAGGTGCCGGTGTTAATTACTTCTTCTTTAATGCCCTTGTAATTAGTATGATTCTAGTTGCAATCTCAAGAGACGGAATACTTTTTCTGCTTTCTTGGGAGTTAATGGCTTTATCATCATTCTTTCTGGTTGTTCACCACAATGAACAGGCTTCCGTTCGCAATGCAGGATGGACCTATTTTACAGCAACTCATTTGGGGACAGCCGCCTTGTTGGTAGTGTTTTCGATAATGGCAAGCAAAGCCGGAACTTTTGATTTTGACACATGGTCTTCTATAGGTGCCAAAATATCTGATGTTACAACTATAGTTTTTGCGCTGGCAGTTTTGGGATTCGGTTCCAAGGCGGGATTTTTCCCTATTCACATATGGTTACCTGATGCACATCCTGCAGCACCTAGTCATGTGTCAGCACTAATGTCAGGAGTAATGATTAAACTGGGAATCTACGGTCTGATACGATTTATGGTGTTTTTGGGAACACCGGAAGCATCGTGGGGATGGACTCTAATATTCATCGGTTCGGCATCAGGAATTTTGGGTATTATCTCAGCTTTGGCTCAACAAAATCTTAAACGACTGCTTGCATATTCCAGCGTAGAGAATATTGGAATTATTACAATCGGTCTCGGCATAGGATTCTTGGGGATTTCTTGGAAGCTTCCTATTCTTTCGGTTTGCGGATTTGGAGGAGGACTTTTTCATTTACTCAATCATTCAATATTTAAAGGACTGTTGTTTTTGGGAGCCGGAGCCGTACTTCATAAAACAGAAACCGGAAACATGGATGAAATGGGCGGATTGGCAAAAAAAATGCCATGGACCGGCTTTTCATTTCTGGTTGCGTCTGCGGCTATTTGTGCGCTTCCTCCTCTCAACGGCTTCGCAAGTGAGCTTTTGATCTATCTTGGAGGAGTCAAGAGTATAAGCTTGGGGACAAGCGAGTCGCTGGTTTTGTCATCTTTTGTTCTGGGAGGAATGGCACTGATAGGCGGCCTTGCGGTTGCTTGTTTTACCAAATGTTTCGGTTTGGTTTTTCTTGGAGAACCTCGAACACCTCACGCAGGCAAAGCAACAGAAGTCAGTTATCTTATGTTTGCGCCAATGATAGTCTTATCTGCACTATGTTTAGTCATCGGCATCGGAGCACCTTTTGTTGTTACACTATTATTACCGGGAATAAATGTTATCATCAATCAACCTGCCTTGATTTCGGAAACGGTTTATGCCGAAGCCTTTGGGCCGCTTACTATAACCGCAATGGTTTCTTTGTCGTTGGTGTTTCTATTCCTGTTTTTTAAACTTATTCAAAAATTACTTCTCCGAAAACGGAAGGTTGAGGTTCATGGAGTATGGGACTGCGGATATGCAGCTCCAGCTTCAAGTATGCAATACACAACATCATCCTATGCTCGTCCTATTACTGATATGTTCATTCCTTTTCTACGAACAAAACGAAAAACTCCTTTTAATCTAAACCTTTTTCCGACTGAAGCATCTCTTAAAACAGAATCACAAGACTGGTCTAAAGAAATTCTGTTTTTTCCTCTTTTTAAAGCAATTGCTAAAATTCTAACTCCTTTTCGCAAATTACAACACGGTCGAGTTCATGTGTATGTTGTCTATATCGCAATAACCTTAGTCGCCATAATGATACTGACCTTGGGTGAATGAAATGAACATTGAAAACATATGGATTGTGTTTGTAACCGTAATAGTAGCACCGCTGTCTTTCGGAATAATAAACAGAACAAAGGCCGTCTTTGCCGGAAGAAAAGGTAAACCGATACTATTGGCCTATTACGATATCGCTAAGTTAATTCGGAAAGGCGCTGTATACGGAAAAACAACAGGTCCCATTTTTAGATGGTCTCCTGCTATTGTTCTTGGATCCTTGCTTCTAGCAGTTTTAATAATTCCTTGGGGAAATATTGAGGCTCCTATTTCTTTTACAGGAGATTTCGTTCTCCTTGCATATCTAATAGGAGTATCTCGTTTTTTTACAGTTCTTGCGGCACTTGATACCGGTTCAAGTTTTGAAGGGATGGGCGCTAGTCGAGAAGTACAATTTTCTGCATTTGGAGAACCAACATTGTTATTGGGAATGCTTCTGTTAGCTGTCTACACCGGTGAAACATCTCTCTCCAAAATGATAAGTTCAATTAATGTTGAGGTCTGGCTTTCATTTCATGCGGCACTTGTACTACTTATCATTGCATGGATGTTGTTACTTCTATTCGAGAACTCTCGAATTCCCGTGGACGATCCCAATACTCATCTTGAATTGACCATGATTCATGAAGTTATGTTACTTGATACGGGAGGACCGGACTTGGGTGTTATGACGATAGCGTCTTCTCTAAAACTTTTTATTTTTAGTGCATTAATTTCTAACTTGCTAATTCCATATCGCGCCGAAGATCCTGCTATTCAAGCAGCATTGTTTTTAAGCGGTATCGTATTAACTGCACTAACGGTCGGCATTGTGGAGTCTACTATGGGACGTATCCGTATTATTAGGCTTCCTAAAATGCTTATCGGATCAACTGTAATGATTGCGACCGCTTTGGTCATGAAGCTTGCGAGCTAATAACATGAATATACTTCCCATTTTATTGGTATTAACCTCGGTATTCTTACTTGGTTCAAGCAGAATTCGTATTTCAATTAGATTGGTAGCCGCTCAAGGAATACTCTTGGGTGCAGCGTTTATGCTTCACAATCAAGAAAGACTGTCTTTTGAGGTCTGGGCAATAGGTATTACCAGCATTCTAATCAAAGGGGTATTACTGCCGTTGCTTCTTTCTTATGTATTGAGACAATCTAGAGCAAAACTTGAGATAGAACCCTTTGTCAGTTTTGGAGCCTCTTTATTAATAGGTGTATTTCTATTGGGAGTATCAACCTATGTAGCATGGAATATAGCCCAAACCTCTGAACGACAAATCATACCTCAATCGCTTTTTGCATCAGCTCTGTTTTTACTTTTAACAGGAATGTTTCTTATTATCACAAGGCGAAAAGCTATAACTCAAACAATCGGATACCTGGTAGTTGAAAACGGCGTTTTTGCTATGGGCTTGGGAGTCGGGCATGAGTTCCCGTTTATTGTCGAAATGGGAGTTATGCTCGATGTTTTTGTAGGAGTTTTTCTTATGGGTATTATGATATTCCACATTGACAAAGCCTTTGACCATACAGATACCGACCGCTTTAACGAATTGCTTGACGATATTGTTGATGATGTCACCTGCAGTGAATGCAAGGAGGCCGAATGATTCTCTGGTTGCTTATTCTTCTACCGTTGATAATAGGTATAGTATCGTATTTTATCTCGGCGGATAAAATTCGACGAATACTATGGTACTTGTCGGCCTTTGTGCATTTAGCTGCCTCAGCAGCCGCTGTCTTTTGGGGTGTCGGAGCGGACACCAACAGTGCATGGATCGGCATTGACTCATTAAGTAAAGTTTTTCTCCCTATTACTAGTTTATTGTTTGCAGTGTCTACCATCTACGGAATCAGTTACTGTAAAAACCATTTAGGTCATGCAAACACTGATTCAGAAAGTACCGGCATAACAATTAAAACTCAATCCGAGGCAGTGTTTACAGGATGCATGCTTTTATTCTTGTCAAGCATGACATGTGTGTTATTAAGCCGAAAATTCGGTCTTCAGTGGGTATCCATAGAAGCAACAACACTGGCAGGAACTCCGTTGGTATATTTCAACGGTAATCGACGATCCCTTGAAGCCGCTTGGAAATTCATTTTGCTATGCTCTGTAGGAATTGCAGTGGCACTTCTCGGCGTATTTAGCTTGGCACTGGCCGGAACAGGATTTATATCAGATTTAACAATAGACGAACTTATTCTAAATGCAGACAAACTTGATCCTAAATGGCTTAAAATGTCCTTTATTTTTATTTTTGTAGGATACGGCGCAAAAATGGGTCTCGCACCTTTGCACAATTGGCTTCCAGACGCACATAGTGAAGCCCCCTCACCTGTTTCCGCTCTTCTGTCAGGAGCCTTGCTCAACTGCGCATTTTTTGGAATACTTCGAATACAACAAGTTATGCATGCCGCAAACATTGCTGCGTTCAGCCAAGATCTCATGGTTTTTTTTGGTTTGTTATCAATGGGAGTAGCCGGCATTTTCATTTTAAGACAACCCGACTACAAACGACTTCTGGCATATTCCAGCGTTGAACACATGGGTGTTATTTTGCTTGGAACAGGTCTCGCAGGAATGGGCAGTTACGGAGCGCTTTTGCACGCTGTAAATCATTCTCTTGTTAAGGCAATGTTGTTCATGACCGCCGGCAATATACTGGCTGTTTACGGAACCAAGCAAGTAAAAGACGTATCAGGAATAAGCAAAATAATGCCGATTAGCGGAGTATTGTGGTTTGCCGGTTTCTTAGCAATTACCGGTTCTCCTCCGTTCGGAACCTTTATCAGTGAGTTGACCATTCTAAAAAGCGCAATTGATCAGGAACGCTGGTATGTCGCAGCTCTATACCTTCTGTTTCTTTCTCTTGTATTTATCGGAATGGCAGCGGTTTTTATACGAATGACTTTGGGTGCTAAAAGCGACAATCAGCAAAAAGGCGACGTCAGTGCAGGAATGTTAGCTCCCCCGCTGCTGCTTGGAACTTTTGCACTCATATTAGGAGTCTTTATTCCTGACGAAATGACTCAGTTGCTGAAATCTGCCTCAGCGCTTTTAGGCGGAGGTGTTAGATGACAAAATTTGCAACTATACAGAACTGCGGAAATGTTGCTCTACATGATGTTCCTTTTCTGGAACAAGAATCTTTTCATAGTGAGATATTGCTTCGTATTGAAAACGGAGGCAAAGCTCTGGCTTTTTTCGGCTGTCCCGAAGGCAATAGCATTGCTCTTTATGCAGTTATAGGATTTGCATCCGACGGAACAATAGAGGTTGCCAAAACAACAGCAACTGATAGTTTTCCCTCACTGACTGTTGAGGCACCGCAATTCCATTGGTTTGAACGAGAAATAGCAGAACAATGGAACCTGCTTCCCAAAGGTCATCCATGGCTTAAACCTATTAGATTTCAGGCTCCTATGACACCGGGGGAAGACATTTTTGGTCAAAAAGATCCTATTATACCTGGGGTTACCGACTATTTTCGTGTAACAGGCAAGGAAGTTCATGAGGTTGCAGTAGGCCCCGTTCACGCCGGAATAATTGAACCGGGACATTTTCGTTTTCAATGCCATGGTGAGGAAGTATTTCATCTTGAGATCGAGTTGGGTTATCAACATAGAGGCATTGAAAAGGCTCTGATATATGGAGGCCCCAACAAGAAAACGCAGTATTATATGGAAACTTTAGCGGGTGACACATCTATCGGTCACGGAACAGCCTACGCACAAATTGCTGAGTCTCTTTCCGGCACCAAAATACCAAGACGTGCAGGACATATTCGAGCACTAATGTTGGAATTGGAACGATTGGCAAATCATACGGGAGACTTGGGTGCGTTGGCCGGTGATATTGGTTTTCTTCCGACTTTGTCATACTGCGGTAGATTACGAGGTGACTTTCTAAATATTACCGGACTTATATGCGGAAATCGCTTCGGCCGAAATATTGTTACTCCCGGCGGTGTAAAATTTGACATTGCAGAAGATAAAATCGCCGAATTAGAATCACGTCTGAATGCAACTTATAAAGATACAAAGAATGCTGTTGATCTGTTGTGGGTTACACCATCTGTTTTGGCACGTTTTGAAAACACCGGTGTTTTACAAAAAGAACATGCAATAGCACTCGGATGGGTCGGCCCTGCAGCGCGCGCATGCGGCGTTTCTCTTGATGTTCGTACTGATTATCCGACGTCAGTCTATAAAGATCACAATATCAAGCCGTCCCTAATGGAGACCTGCGATGTATACGCCAGAGCCCATGTCAGATGGCAAGAAATTCAAGAATCAAAAGATTTCATACTGGAAGAACTGAAAAATTTACCCAAAGGCGAGGTTGTTACAGAGATAGGAAATTTTCAACCTGAAACATTGGCGGTATCCTTGATCGAAGGTTGGAGAGGTATGATTTGTCATACAGCAATTACCGATAGCAACGGTCAATTTAGTGCATACAAAGTTATTGATCCTTCTTTTCATAACTGGTTTGCGCTTGCAATGGCATTAAGAAACGAACAAATTTCAGATTTTCCGCTTTGTAATAAAAGCTTTAACTTGTCCTACTGCGGACACGATTTGTAAAAGGACAACGATATGTTTAGAGCCATATCAGCCAGAATCAGGCAGGGATACAGAACTCACAAATTTCCGAAGGTATCCCCTATACTGCCTGATGCATTCCGAGGTCGACCAAATATAGATCACGCATTATGTAACAGCAATTGTGATACCTGTATAAAAGAGTGTCCGGCAGAAGCAATCTCAAGAAAAGATAAACTTATTGTTTTAGATATGGGGCGTTGTTTATTTTGCAATAAATGCGCTTCCGTGTGCCAGTCTAAAGCAATAGCTTTTTCAAAAGACTACCGGCTGGCTGTTAACAAAAGAGACAGCCTTATTGTCAGTGAAACACAAGCAGACACAACAGCATTGGTTGAAATAGCACGCAGACAATTTCGCAGATCATTAAGATTAAGAGAAGTAAGCGCAGCAGGATGCAATGCATGCGAAGCAGATACAAACGTGTTAGGAACCTTAAACTTTGATTTACCGCGATTTGGAATAGATTTTGTTGCTTCTCCTAGGCACGCTGACGGTATTCTTGTTACAGGACCGGTATCTCAAAATATGAAACAGGCACTTATCAAAACTTATGAATCCGTACCTTCTCCCAAAATAGTAATTGCAGTAGGAGCATGCGCAATATCAGGCGGTATTTTTAGAGACCATTCAGAAATACATAACGGAGTAACTGATATTCTTCCTGTTGACTTATTTATACCGGGATGTCCTCCAAGTCCGTGGACAATACTGGACGGATTGTTAAGAATGATCGGAATTGAAACACCTCCGGCAAAGTAACAATACCCACCGGGCTTAACAACTATGTCGTTGTTCCCTGACCGCACCGCTCGTGGGCGCGGCGGTCAGATCGACAAGCGTAATCATCATATCAAAGGTGGGTGTTATCATTTGTTTCAATCTATTATCAGCTGTTTTAAGCATGTATGATTAATATCACTAGATTCAAATATTCAATATGATACACCTAGAATTGAATGGAGAGGCAGTCAGTAGGTGCTTCTAACTTGTTTGTTTCTCCATTATGTAGAGCTGACAATGAAAGGACCGGACAATGACAGATTTTGCCAAGCTTGGAATCAATGAAATCAGCCCGATAGATATGAATGATCCGGCTGTACGATCATCCCTTGAAATAACAAGTGATTCTGTTTCCAATCCAAATTTGCACAATATTCTCAAAGTTAGAACAGCTATTCAGCAGTTCTTGTGCACTGAATTAATCAAGCAGGAATATGTTCATCCTCCGATATATATGATGGCAGGATGCACCGACCCTTTAAATCATCAAACTTTCCCCGCACGCATTAATTATTACGGCGAAGAAATTTCTCTTACCCAGTCTTTGATACTTCAAAAGATGCTAATGGTAATGCTGTCGCCCTGCGATAAAGTCTTTTGGGCGTCTCCAAATATACGTATGGAAATAGGTGTATCCAAAAAGAACTACAAATATGTATCTGAATTTATGCAAGTTGACTTGGAAAAAAGATGCGGAACCTATGCGGAAATGCTCGAAACTATATCATCGCTAATGAGAAATCTATACTCTCATCTTAACGAAACAGTGGGAGACATAGTAACGAGTCTTCGCGGACGACCTCTTCCAATAATTGACAATCCGTTAGAAGTTATAGACGCACAAGATTGCAAAATGCAAAATAACCTTACAAGCGATGACGAAGTTGAGCGTTGGGGAGCTGAGCACTCAAAAGGGCTTCCTTTCTTCGTGGTTAATCTAAAACGCGAAGCCTATGATTGTTATGATTCAACCTTGGGTCGATTCCTCAATTACGATGTAATAGTACCACCGATAGGGCACAATCCTAATCCGATTGAATGTCTTTCAGGCGCAGAACGAACCCGATCAATTGCAGATTTAAAACAAAGAATGGATGACTTGGGATATCCCAGAGAATATTTTGCGCCTTTCTTTGCTCTATTTGAATCACTGGATAAAAATGAAGGAAAAATAACATCTGCCGGAGCCGGTTTTGGAATAGAACGTCTAACCTTTGCTATACTGGGGCTCTCTGATGTTCATCAAGTCTATCCGTTTCCAAGACATGCTGAGTCCAAGATAGCCATATAAAACTCAAAACACATTCTTTCTAAAATTAGAAAACAGTTTTCTAGAAATCAACTTCGTTTGCTTCATCCTGAGTTATGAAGCTCTACGGAATTGATTTCTTTATTATCTATGTAACGAAGACAAATTAGAATCTTCCGACTTTGGCCGGCTGCCAAACTGAGATGGAAACTTTTGAATTAAAACGTGTTTATTGTTTTAGATTTGGAAGAAAACGCTTAGAAGATCAACTATAGAGGTTCTTTCATAGGATCCGGTGGTTCTGCAACCGCAGGAACTTGAGCCCCCCTTGTCACCGCCGTCTCCTGCATCAAGGTCTGTATCCGTTTCTGTATCAGAATCAGCATCGGTATCTGTATCAGCATCACTATCAGCATCAGTATCAGTATCACTATCAGTGTCCGTGTCTACATCTGTATCTGTATCTGTATCTGTATCTGCATCTGTATCTGCGTCTGTATCACCGTCACTGCCGGCATCTGCATCTGTATCAGAATCGGTGTCCGTATCAGTATCCGAATCGGTATCACCGTCACTACCGGCATCTGCATCTGCATCTGTGTCGGTATCAGTATCTGCATCGGTGTCTGCATCAGTATCCGAATCGGTGTCGGTATCGGTGTCCGAATCAGTATCAGAATCCGTATCAGTATCAGTATCAGCATCTGCATCTGCATCGGCATCCGCATCAGCATCTGCATCAGCATCTGCATCCGCATCAGCATCTGCATCTGCATCTGCATCTGCATCTGTGTCCGCATCTGCATCTGCATCGGTGTCCGCATCGGTGTCTGTATCGGTGTCACCGTCACCACCGGCATCTACTTCGGTATCCGTATCAGTATCTGTATCTGTATCAGTATCGGTGTCTGTGTCAGTATCCGTATCGGTGTCTGTGTCCGTATCGGTGTCTGTGTCCGTATCCGTATCGGTGTCTGTGTCCGTATCGGTATCCGAGTCGGTGTCACCATCTGAACCGGCATCTGCATCAGTATCTGTATCAGTATCCGTATCGGTGTCTGTATCAGTATCCGCATCAGTATCCGCATCAGTATCCGTATCGGTATCCGAGTCGGTGTCACCATCTGAACCGGCATCTGCATCTGTATCTGTATCTGCATCAGTGTCCGTATCGGTATCGGTATCTGTGTCCGTATCGGTATCGGTATCTGTGTCCGTATCGGTATCGGTATCTGTGTCCGTATCGGTATCTGTGTCCGTATCGGTATCTGTATCTGTGTCCGTATCGGTATCGGTATCCGTGTCTGTGTCTGTATCCGTGTCTGTGTCTGTATCAGTATCTGTGTCCGTATCGATATCGGTATCCGTGTCTGTGTCCGTATCAGTATCAGTATCTGTGTCACCGTCTGAACCGGCATCTGCATCTGTATCGGTATCAGTATCTGTGTCTGTATCCGTGTCTGTATCTGTGTCTGTGTCACCGTCTGAACCGGCATCTGCATCTGTATCGGTATCAGTATCCGTGTCTGTATCTGTGTCTGTGTCCGTATCTGTATCTGTATCAGTGTCAGTATCACCGTCTGAACCGGCATCTGCATCTGTGTCTGTATCAGTGTCCGTGTCAGTATCACCGTCTGAACCGGCATCTACATCTGTGTCTGTATCAGTGTCCGTGTCAGTATCACCGTCTGAACCGGCATCAGGTTCACTATCGCTATCCTGTTCACCCGCTGTTACTGTCATACTGATAGGAATAGAAAGTATGCTGTGAGATACTCCGTCTCTTATGCGCAGCGTTCCGGTATACACACCGGGTTGTGTAACTTCAGAAACACTGGAATCAAAATTAACACTTACGCTCTGCATATCGCCTACAACCAAATTACCTTCCGATGGAGACTCACTTACCCACGCAATATCTCCTAAAGACACCGGTACACCGCTATCGATCAAATATACATTTTCATCCAATTGATTGGCCGCCCACAAATTGCCGTCTTGATCTATTGCTAACCCTGCTCCGGAAAAATCACCAAATACTCCCCCAGGTACAACAATACTGTCTATCACAGCGCAATCAGCCCAATTGACTACCTCAATTGTATTTGGAGAAGAATTCAACATCGCAAAAAGCAGTCCGGCCTCCCAATTGTAAGCCAATCCGGAAACAGGAAGATTCATAACACAGGTTTTTAATATAGAACCGCTTGCATCAATCTCATAAATATTGGCATCATTCCATCCGCCGATAATATAGGTTCCGCTCTCAGCGTTATAGGCCAAGCCTCGTTGATTGGTCGCAGTCCATCCGGCTCCGCAAATGCTGTTACCCGTTTCCGCCGGAATTGTCGGATCCCATTCATATATACAATTATCGCCGCCCACATTAACCTGCCAGAACATGTTTGTATCTGTATTAAAGGCCATATCTGCCGGAAATGTGTCGACGAAAGACGGAATA
>CAYWLQ010000130.1:14097-16534 GCA_964458775.1 uncultured Myxococcales bacterium
AAGCGCCCGGAATCAGCAGCGTGCGCAGAATGCGGAGCTTGAAAACCGGCACCTGTGGTATTGCCGTATAAGTCAAACTCCTCATTTCTTCCTGTCCCTCCTGCTGCAGCTACGTCATTAACCCAAAGTGTTTCAGTATCAAAACTAAAACCGATTCCCCATGCCATAGTGAAATTTGTCGGCCAAGATGCCAACACATCACCCGCTGCCAATATACCGGTCGGTCCACGAAGTGCTCGCGGCGCAAACATGCCTTGAGTATTTGTAGCCGACGTATCGATTTTGCCTATAGGCATTAAAGGTTCAGGAACATATCCTTTTTTGGCTAAAGGCGAATATTCGCCGTTTGCCTCTGTAATGCGCCAAGAAGCATCTACTTCACCTGTGTTGCCGAGCTCCAAGGTTACGGTTTCTGTTGCTCCCTGTTCCACTGTAACTTCAAGTACTTCGGAACTGCTTGTTATACAAGGTTCAAGCGAACGCAAATTAAAATCAACTTCTGTTTCTTCTTGACCGGTTATTACTACATCTGTTGCATTCCCTTCACGATGGTCTGGGTGTGAAACCGCAATCGATATAGGACCGGCCGCAGCATCAAGCCAAACTTCATAATAACCTGCGCTATCAGTTTCAAGGTTCCAGCTGTTCCCAATACTGTCCTCTACAACAACCGAGGCGCCTTCAAGAGGGGCAGGACTATTGTCACAATATCCCAAACCATATACTGTACCAATCAGTCTTCCGTAAGCAGTGGGCGCAGTAACGGTCATTGTAACCGGAACAGCTATTGTTCCGGTTGGAGTGTCACTTGCAAAACGTAATGATGCACTGTAAACTCCGGGGCTATTTACCTCAGGAATAGAAGCATCAAAGGTTACTTCTACTATTTCATCGGCTCCGGCCTCTATTGTTCCCGAAACAGGAGACTCGCTCACCCACAGCACATCAGAGGTTCCGCCGGTAGGAAATGCAAAGCAGTCAACTTGTGATCCTGCCGGAAATGCTCCGATTAAGGAACTTGCTCCCGTAGAAGTATCGATAACTCGCAACTCAGGGCCTGTTGAAATACTATAAGCCGCCCAATATAGAATTCCTGTTTCTTCCTCAAAATCCATTCCTTGTGCATAATTGGCATCAATACCAAGAGAACCTATTACTGAAGATGTACCCGTAGCGGTATCAATTCGATATAGATTATCAGAAGCAATATCAACCCCGTACATTTCGCCTTCAGCATTTGATGCTATGGCTATTAAACAAGAAATTCCAGTATTACCAATTACTGATGTTTCTCCTGTCGAAGGATTAATAGTATAAATCGTTGATGATCCTGCGCAGTTTGTTGATGATGCATAAAGAGTTCCGTCAGATGCACCGTCCATTCCTGTCCATGACTCACCCATAGCTACTGCGCTGTTCCCTATCAAGGTATATGCCGCCGTTGTTGTATCCAAACTATACATTCCTGATGTATAATAATCCAAGACATAGAGCTTACTAAAATCACCGTTTAGAAAATCTCCTGCAAAAAATGACATTCCGGTTACACTGCCTATCGTTGTCCATGTTCCCGGATTTTGAGTGTCAGGAATATTTACCAAATTTGCACTCACAAGGTCTACAGCGAAGGCAGGTTCATTGGCAAGAATGCCCGAAAAAACCTGTGAGAAATCAACATCGGACTGACCGGAGGTATTGGGAGCTAATCCTATAGAAGCCGGAATATTACTTTTTTGAATTTCTCCTGTAAACCTGGGAATACTTACAGATAAGGGAGACCATGAGCCGGCCCTCTCTTTGACTTCCCAAGAGAGCTGACCTGTACCGGTATTTCCCAGGTTCAATTGAAGACTATCGGATGTCCCAAGTTCCAAACTTATCTCAAGAGATTCCGGAGTTATTACCAGATTGCCTGTACCCAAACTAAAATTCTGCCTTACTGTACCGCCGTCTACCACTGTTGAGATTTGAGTATCAGGAGAATACAGATTCATAGTTGCGGTAAAGGTCTGTAATCCTGACGGAGCATATATTGTGTAGAATCCTTCGTCGACTGCAGGATCAGAAAGTGTAGCTCCGGTTACCGCTGAAGTAGATGAATCGTTATGAGTAACTCTCGCACCTACAAGAGCATCTCCGCTCGCTCCGGAGTATACATTGCCCACAACCAAACCGCCGTCCGGGGGAGCATTACAGGTATCAGGATCAGACGCTACATATCCGGGAGCATTGCAGGTTGTTGAATCAGCATTCAACTGAACATTAACTGTTTCATTACCTGTAAGCGGTCCCACTAAAACTGTTGCTACAGTATAACCCGGCACCCAAGCCGAAACATTAAAACTATATTCCATTCCCTCAGGAAGACTGATGCTATAAGCACCGGTTACAGGATCTGTCCAAACCGAAATATCGGGAGAACCGCCGACATCAATCC
>CAYWLQ010000131.1:0-12492 GCA_964458775.1 uncultured Myxococcales bacterium
ATATTGGATATGTGTTATGTCGGTTATTTTGGTGTTTGCTGCGGGATGTGACAAAACAGGGGATGCGTCAAATAATCCTGATGATACAGATCTTTACGGTGGTACAGATAGTATAAACGGTGAAACTGACGCTGATGCTGACGGTGATGCCGATGCTGATACAGACAGTGATGCAGATACAGATAGTGATGCAGATACGGATGCTGATGCTGACAGTGATGCCGACGCTGACAGTGATGCTGATGCGGATAGTGATGCTGATGCTGACGCTGACAGTGATGCTGATGCTGATGCCGATACAGACAGCGATGCAGATGCCGATGCTGACGCTGACAGTGATGCTGATAGTGATGCTGACGCTGACAGTGATGCAGATGCTGATTCCGACACCGATACTGATGTTGATATGGATACTGATACGGACACAGATACAGATACTGATACAGATACAGATACAGATTCGGACATGGATACGGACTCCGATTCTGATTCGGATACGGGCAACGGTGAACCGGAGTTTCATATTTATTTGGCTTTGGGGCAGTCGAATATGCAGGGAGCCGGCCACTTGCCGGATAGTCCCATTTCCCATCCTCGTGTGAAGGTGTTACAGGGACAAAACTGCTCGCCTTCTGACGGTAACAGCTTTCGCTACGGAGAATGGCGGGACCAGTTTCCTCCTATGATTCGTTGCAAAGAAGGAGAACGCCCTAAAGCGGACGGCTCAAGCGGTCCGATTGGACTGGGGCCGGCTGATCAATTTGCATACGAAATGGCTGAAGCGGCAGGTCCTAACGTTACTATCGGGATAGTCGGAGCGGCATACGGCGGTACTGACATTCAGGCGCATCTGCCGAATTGCGGGAGTTTCTGTAAACCGCCGTTTGGGGATGTCAGCGGCGCTCCGGTGGTTAACGGCACAACTCCCATATATGAGTGGATACTGGACTTGGCGAAGAAAGCCCAAGAGGTCGGCGAAATCAAGGGCATTATTTTTCATCACGGAGAGAACAACTCCGGAGATCAGGCATGGCTGGGGCATGTAAACACATATGTTACCAGTCTGCGAAGAGACTTGGGCCTTGACCCTGCTAAAGTTCCGTTTATTGCCGGTGAGTTGCCTCGTACCGGTTGTTGCCCAAATCATAATACTTTGGTTCAACAAATACCGGATCGCGTGGAGAACGGACATTGGGTATCCTCCGGTCCCATGCCGGACGGAACTGTACTTGGTGATCGCGGTGATAAATTACATTGGAGTACTTTCTCCGTTATAGAAATGGGCAAGCGTTATGCTGCCAAAATGCTGGAAGTCGGAAATTATTAAGAATTTCTGAATAATATGAAATAATTTGAAGGTTCTAAACTCCTCAGGCGAATAATATTAAGCAGATGTTTTGCAACTCGGTAATGTGAGCCTTGCTTACAAGACCTTAGGTCAACTTATGTTGAAAGGAGTTAGAAAATGAAAATGTTAACTTGGATATGTTTGTTATCAATTATAATTGGTGCAGCTATGGGATGCGGCAATTCATCAAGTCCTGCAGATAATGAAGATGATCAGGAAACTTCGGAAAGCGGGGGTGACGGAGATTCTGACACGGATACCGATGTTGATAGTGACACGGATGCAGACTCGGATACGGACAGCGATTCGGATGCTGATAGTGATAGCGACTCTGATTCAGATACGGATACAGACAGCGATTCGGACGCAGATGCAGATTCGGACACGGATACCGATTCGGATTCAGATGCTGACTCTGACAGTGACGTCGATACCGATACCGATACCGATATAGATACTGATAGTGATGTAGATACCGATACCGACACAGATACAGATACAGATACAGACACAGATACAGATACAGATACAGATACTGATACTGATAGCGACACAAACGAATATACTTGTGAATATGAATGTCTAGATCATTGTGCTTCTTGGGGAGGAACTCGCATGAGCGGAACTTGTCCGGGAGACCAACGGTGTTGCGAAGGCGCTACGATTCCTGAAATAGATACCGGCTCAGATGCTGATACTGACAGCGATACTGACAGCGATACTGACAGCGATACTGACAGTGATACCGACACGGATGCTGATTCAGATAGTGACACGGATGCGGATGGCGATTTCATTGAAGATTCCGGGTATAACTGCCCTAAAACTTCGTCTAACGGCTCCAATGGCGGATCTTCCAGCGTTTTGCCTGATCCGTTTACTATGTGGAACGGTACTCAGGTTCAAACTATGGAGGATTGGGTTTGTCGTCGTCGAGAGCTTGTAGTTGAAGCGGAAGAACTGATTTTGGGCGAGAAAGCGCCGCCTCCTGCTTCTATCGGAGGAACTGTTTCGGGCAGCATATCGAATTCCGCCTACACAGTTAATGTGGAAAATCCCGGCGGAAGTACCACCTTCAGCGGCACAGTGAGTCTGCCGAACACAGGATCGGCACCGTACCCGGCAGTAATTATTATTGGCGGATTTAACAGCTTGAACTCTGATGTGCTCAGCAGTGAAGGTGTAGCGACTATGAGCTACAATAACAATGACATTGCATCGGAGGCTTCGGGTGATTTTACTACCGGAAAATACTACATCGCAAACCCTGACTATAAGGGAATTACCAGTGCATTAGTGGCGTGGGCTTGGGGGGTCAGCCGAATTATCGATATGTTAGAACAAAACCCCAATGTGATAGACCCCACGAAAATTGCAGTTCACGGATGTTCTCGATTGGGAAAAGCCGCTTTCGTAATCGGAGCTTTTGATCAACGTATAGCACTGGGGCTTCCTTTGGAGCCCGGCACCGGAGGACCGGCACCGCTTCGAGCGCTGCCGACACTCGGCGGGCAATCACTCTCCAGTTGTAATGGAGAGGCAAGTTGGTTCGGTCCAATGTCCAGAAACTATTCGTCATCAATGCCGGTGGACATGAGTGATGTGGCTGCTATGTACGCTCCAAGAGGGTTACTGATGATGGATAACCCGCATATTGACCATTTGTCATATAAGGCCAACTACCTCGGTTGTGCCGCTGCCAATGAAATTTATGCTGCGATGGGTAAATCTGATGCATTGTGGTATCTGGGGAATAGCGGTAACGGCAGCCATTGCGCTGTTAGAAGTGAATACGCAGGACCCTTAAGAGCGATGATAAGAAAGTTCCTTAAAAACGACAGTAGCGCAACAACAGGCGGTCTTGATAAGCACGCAAATCACGGTAATATCGATGTTGCCGGATGGACTAACGGTTGGAAGAAAGGCACTATTTCTCAATAAGCTGCTCTTTCTAAGCTTTCAGAACATCTTCGCATATTGTTTCCAGCGTGTTTCTCTATAATTTGCATCTATCCGACTGAATACTTATTCTAATCATTTATATTTTGTAAAAAAAATTTGGAAGGTTCGAATCTTCTCAAACGAAAAGTACCGGGCAATTGTTTAGCAATTTGTAATGTGTATTGCTGAGCCTAAGGTAATGCTGAACTTGCTCATAATATGGTGTGTCACACTAATAAGGGAAGGAATTGGTGTATGAAAATAGTAGCTTGGACATGTTTACTATCAATCCTGTTTGCATTGTCTTCTGGATGCAACAATTCACAAGGCGGAACAAATGATGCAGATGATACAGAAACTTTTGAAAACGGCGGCGACGGAGATGCTGATTCGGATGCCGATGCTGATAGTGACACGGATGCGGATTCTGATACGGATAGCGATGCTGATGCAGATAGCGATGCTGATGCTGACGCCGATTCTGACACCGATGCTGATACCGACAGTGATTCAGACGCAGATGCAGATTCAGATGCAGATGCTGACGCAGATGCGGATTCAGATGCTGACGCAGATACCGATACTGATACCGATAGCGATACCGATACTGATATAGATAGCGATAGCGATACTGATACTGATATTGATGCCGATACCGATGCGGACACGGATACTGATACAGATATCGATACTGATTCCGATATTGATACAGACATTGATGCAGATACAGATACAGATACAGATATCGATACCGATACAGATACCGACGTCGATACAGATATAGATACTGATAGTAACCCCCATTCTGAGTGTCCGTTCTCTGCTAATACGGTTGCCGGCGGCTCCAATTGGGTTAATGGAGATCTTATAACGTTTAACAACAGCGGTGCCTGGTGCTGGTATCAGGACGAGCGTGCAATTGTGGATAAAGAAGCAAACATGCTTATTATCGGCTCAGTTCAGAGCAGTTCTGTTCACATTGTCCATTATGATCTTGCCGTCGGACGTGTTGCTAACAAATATACGGTGGACAACGCGCTTCCATATACAGACGATCATGACACTCCGGCTATTATTAAAACAAAAGACGGCGGATATGCAGCCATGTGGGCAGGACACCGCAACGACTGTTACAGCCGCACCAGCTATTTCAACGGCAATTCATGGTCAGCAAAGACCAATTTTAACTGGTCTCCGCATGGATGTACGCAAGGCGGTGACGGAATGGTCACCTATGCAAATATTTGGTATATCGGTGACATTCTGTATAGCTATGTCCGGTCGGTTGAGACAAGTCCGAATTTCTTGCGGAGCGACAACCATGGCAGAAGTTGGAGCTTCGGCGGCCGTTTAACTTCGACACCGCCGGTGGGGTATGTGGCCGGATACTATAAGTACTGGGGAAACAATGAGGACCGTATTGACTGGTTGGGTACTGAAGCGCATCCTCGGGACTACAATAACAGCCTTTATCATGGATATATTCAGGACGGTAAGATCCACAACTCTCATGGAGAGGTTATAGATAATGATTTTACCGATAGATCAGCAAAAGATGTAACCGAATACACGCAGATGTTTGCTGCGGGTTCAACTGTCAAAGGGGTTACCTTGGACCACGCATGGAATGCTGATCTTGTTAGATATGACAACGGGACTATTGCTGCTATTTGGACAGCTCGCGTTGCGGGGACCTCAAGCAGTAATCCGGATAAACGCTTGATGTATGCCCGCTTTGACGGGAGTAATTGGAAATTGACCTATCTTGCTAAGGCCGGAGTCAAGCTTTACGATTCAGAGCAAGACTATACAGGACTCGGCTCATTGGATCCGGATAATCCGGAGGTTATCTATATTTCAACTCCCTACGATCCTCGAACCGATGAAGGGGATTTTAACGGTCGTAAGGAAATTTGGAAAGGCGTGACCTGTGACGGCGGTGAAAGCTTTGACTGGGTACCGATCACTGCAAATTCTCAAATGGACAATCTTAGACCGATCGTTCCCAAATGGGACAGCAGCAATCGAGCATTGTTGTGGTTAAGAGGCACTTACACTTCAGCTCAAACCTATGCGCTAAGCGTGGTCGGGCTTATTGAAAAACAATAGAGAAAGGACAAATGATACTATGAAAAAATTTATTATTCTTACCGTTGGGCTGATGTTTTCGTCTTTGTTTGGATGCGGAACTGATGACGTTCCCAACAACTATGGCAATATGGATTCGGACAGCAGCTCGGGGGGGGATGGGGATAGCGACAGTGATACGGATGCAGATGCAGATTCAGACGCGGATACAGATACCGACGCAGATGCAGATACAGATGCAGATACAGATACTGACGCGGATGCAGATGCAGATTCAGACGCGGATGCAGATGCAGATGCAGATACTGATACAGATACTGATGCAGATACTGATAGTGATACGGATGCAGATGCAGATTCAGATTCAGACTCTGATACTGACACAGATACGGATACCGATACGGATACCGACACGGATACCGATACTGACACAGATACGGATACGGATACGGATACAGATACGGATGCTGATACCGATTGTGTATACGAGTGTATGACAGAAAGGAATTGTAACACTGCCGGCGGTTCGATTGTTCAAGGCATGTTTTGCAACGACATGTGGAATGTGTGCTGTAATACGTCAAGCGACGGTGATACCGATGCCGATACCGATTCAGACACAGATACCGATGCTGATACTGATTCAGACACAGATACCGATGCCGATACCGATTCAGACACAGATACCGATGCTGATACTGATGCAGATACCGATACCGATACCGATACTGATTCTGATGTGACTTGTGCCGGAGGGGCGAGCTGTGTCAATCTGAATGATACGAAACAGATGATTCAAGGATACGGAGGAATTAATCACCCTGTATGGATTGGCGACTTGACCGCTGCACAGAGGGAGACAGCGTTTGGAAACGGACCGAATCAGCTCGGCTTTTCTGTTCTCAGATTGTTTATCAGTGACAACAGCAACCAATGGTCTCAAGATTTGACTACGGCTCTTAGAGCGCAGGAGTTGGGAGTTTTGTTGTTTGCTTCCCCATGGAATCCTCCGGCTAGCATGGCTGTTACAGTCAACGGTCAAAAAAGAGTAAACACGTCAATGTATGCACAATATGCCGGCCACCTAATGGACTACTACAACTATATGAAGACTAACGGTGTTGATATATACTCTATTTCTATTCAAAACGAACCTGATTATGCCCACGATTGGACCGAGTGGTCGGCAAGCGAGATCGTTACATTTCTTAAAAATAATTCAGGCGATTTTCCTTTCAAAGTGATGGCGCCGGAGTCCTTTCAATATCGAAAGAATATGTCGGATCCAATTCTTAATGACCCGGCAGCTTTAGCAAATATGGACATACTTGGAGCGCACCTTTACGGAACACAAGTAAGAGACTTTCCCTATCCGCTTTTTAAGGAAAAAGGAGCCGGCAAAGAACTTTGGATGACGGAAGTATACTATCCTAACAGCAGCAGTGATGCGGACACATGGCCGGAAGCGTTGGGTGTTGCGACCCATATTCACAATTCTATGGTTGAGGCTGAGTTCCAAGCCTATGTTTGGTGGTACATACGAAGAAGCTACGGACCTATGAAGGAGAACGGCACCATAAGTAAACGAGGATGGATGATGGCGCATTTCTCCAAATTTGTACGCCGCGGATTTTATCGCGTGGATGTTCCTAAAACCCCCAAAAGCGGAGTCTACATGTCTGCGTACAAGAGTGATTCAGATGTTGTTGTAGTTATTGTCAATGAAAATAATTCATCGCAATCGGTTACACTGTCGGTTGCCGGAAGAGATGTCAACTCATTCGAGCGGTATGTAACATCCGGAAGTAAGAATATGAGTACAGAAAGTACAGTTACCGGTAACAACAATTCATTTACTGTTTCACTGGATGCACAAAGCGTAACCACTCTGCACGCCAAACGTTAAATTCTTTAAACATAATTTGGTATCGCTTGAAGGAGAAAAAATGATCAGAAAGATACTTGTATGTATGGTGTCAATGTCTTTAAGTTTTATATTGGGCTGTGACAATAACGGCACAGTAACAGATGGCGATATAAGTACAGATGCACAGAGTTCTGATAATGACGAAGGCACCGATTCAAGCTCAACCATGGATGCAGATGCAGATACGGATACTGACAGCGACGCGGATGCCGATGCTGATTCTGATAGCGATGCCGATGCTGACTCTGATGCTGATGCTGACTCTGATAGCGATGCCGATGCTGATTCTGATTCTGATGCCGATACTGATTCTGATGCTGACTCTGATGCCGATGCTGACTCTGATAGCGATGCCGATGCTGATTCTGATGCTGATGCAGATACTGATACCGACATAGATACGGATACAGATACCGACACAGACACCGACACAGATACCGACACAGACACCGACACAGATACCGACACAGATACCGACACAGACACCGACACAGACACCGACACAGATACAGATGCAGATACGGACAAAGTCATTGCAGAGTTTACTGATTGGCCGAACGGAAAAGATCCCTCTACTATTGGTAGACGCATGGCCAAAGAGTTTGAAGATGACGGCGTTTCCAGTCGACATTATGCGATCGCATGTACTTGGTACGGTTCACTTCAAGTTGCAAGGCTCATTGAAGATAAGCAACTTACCGACAGCCTTATTGGTAAGTATGCTTCTGCATTGGGAAATCCAATGGCCGAAATTACAGGCAACGGACATGTGGATAACAACGTGTGGGGTATTGTTCCTTTTGAGATTTATCTCAATAACAATGATTCGCGCTATTTGCAGGACGGACTTGCGCTTGCTGATCAGCAGGTAACGTATATCGATAGTCACATCAGGATGGCAATTGATGATATGTTTATGATTACCGGTCTACAAATGCAGACGTATCGCTCAACAGGAGATACAAAATACCTAAATGTTGCAGCTTCGACTATGGTAAAATATTTAGACAGTCTTCAAAAAGACGACGGTTGCTTCTTTCAGCTTGCCAGTGTTACTCGGGGTAAGTGGGGACGCGGAAACGGTTGGTTTGCATCAGGTATGGCCGAAATTCTTAGGGAATTGGACTCTGACCACGAGCACTATCAACGGATACTAAAGGGGTATTTTGATATGATGGAAGGGCTGCTTAGATATCAAAAATCCTCAGGGCTTTGGCAGCAGGTAATTGATGTTGAAACCGGTGACAATTGGGATGAAACTTCCGGCAGTGCTATGTTTACATTTGCTTTCATTACGGGAGTAAAGCTAGGTCTACTTGATGCTGCTACATATGCGCCCGCTGCTCGAAAAGCATGGCTTGCTCTAGCGGATTTGGTCGATTCAAACGGCAATTTACGAAATGTCAGCCAATGGTGCTATGCACCCGGCGGTGATTCTGTTTCTTACTATCTCGGCCGTGCCAAAGAAACCGGCAATGATCATGGGCAAGCTCCGCTGCTTTGGGCAGCTGCGGCGTTGATGCGATAACTTCAGCCGGCTCTCAAACGTCATCCCTGTTTTTTCACTTTACATATCAGGTCCCAATCGATGAAGTATTGCTATATCCTCTTGTGTGAGCGCGCCCGACCATATTCGCACTTCGTTGTAGCTTGCGTTGGCAACGGGATCTCCCGGCGAATGCGATTTGCCGAGCCAACAATCTAAATCTCTCATTCTGGAAAGCGTATCGGATGCTTCAAGAAAACCTGATGCTTCGCCTATATCAGGGGAATCGGAAGGTGCGGTATACCAAGTAATGCGCATTGCGCCGTCCGTGCCTCCTTTGGGGTCAACAATCATTACAATGTGGAATTCCTGCCCGAGTGTATACGGTGCGTTCGTATCAAGTTGCGATATTTTGCTTTCATCCCACCATCTTACAAGGTCGCTTTCTAGATTGGTTTCGTAGGTCCAGGTCATGTGCAGATATTCTATATTACTGGCACCGAACTCAAAAATACGTGAAAAATATTTTACACTCCATTGCGTGGCGAATAACTCAATGGTAATAGCTCCTCCGTTAAGTTCATTAAGTAAACGGGTGCCGAGTGAAATCCACTCAGCTTCGAGTTCGGCACCGCCGGTAAGGTAGATCTCATTTCCGTTTAGATATGCGTTGCCGCCTGCTGCGTCGGGAGGTGTTATGATAACGGCATTACTATTGCCCACATCGTCTTTTAAATCTTCGTTAAATCTCCAGCGATGTACAAGAAAACCGCCGGTAATATCGGGTGTGATATTGCTGTCAGAATCTGAATCGGTATCACTCTGTATTTGAGAGTCAGTATCACTCTGTATTTGAGAGTCGGTATCACTCTGTATTTGAGAGTCGGTATCACTCGTTGTGTAAGTGTCAGTATCGATATTGTGTTCTGCTCCATCAGCAACAGGAATGATTGTTTGACAGGCTAAAAAAAACATACACCAAAGACCGTTAAATTGTCGAAACATGTTTATTCTCATTGTGTTGTTGTTGCTTTGTCAGAAACTTGTTTCAACAGCTCCCGCGCACGGTTGGCTATCGGTGTTCTGCCGTAATCTGCGACAATTTGATTAAGAAGTATTTTGGCGCGAGCATTTGCACCTGTTTTGATAAGAGCTTCTGCTTGCATAAGTCCGGCTTCAGGGCGGTTAGGTGCGTTTGCGGGCGTATGTTTCAGGTAGCTTTCAAAAAATTTCACAGCACCTTGGAAATCGTTGAGTTCTGTGAATGATAGCTCGCCTGCAAGATAATAAGCCCTGCCTGTGAATTTTTTGTCACCGGACTCTGACACTCGTTTGTAAGACTCCAGCGCTTTCCGGTGCTTGTTCTGTTTCTTTTGACAGGCTGCTAGTAGCATCAACACTTCAGAATCGTTCGGTGCTGCAAACAGGTAATCGCCAATCTCCTTTTCAGCTTTATTGGCATCGCCGTTGATTATGAGAGTTCTCCACTTCTCTATGTTTCGGCGAGGCGGCGAGTTTTTATGAACGCCTTCGATTCTTTTCTGTTCATCGAGGGAAGAAGTAATCGTTTGCGGCGTTTGATCATCTGCATTATTAGTTGGATCTGTTGTAGGCGCAAGGTCCTCAGACAACAATTTGGCTAATTTTTTCCGCTCTTGCTCGTCGGCCAACGTAGGCGGTGATGCAATATCTTGAGAAACGGTTATTGAGCTTCCTGCTTTTAGCTCAAAACGCCATTTTTCAGAAAATACTGAAACTATGCCTTTATCAACAAATACAGTGACGAGGTTGTTTTCGTCCATAGAGATGGAAAAACGAGTTCCGATGACATCAATAGAAGTTTTTCCGGCTCTCACAAGAAAACGTGAGTCTTTTGGTTTTGGAGATATTTCGAAGGCTGCTGTACCTTTAAATAATCGAATTTCGGTTTTTTTCGATTCTGCACGAACTACCTTCATTTGGCCTGAACTGTCCAATCCCCACTGATCTCCCTTTAGAGAGGCCAATATCCTGCCATTTAAAGGTGCTTCTATTATGTTTTCAGGTACACCTTTCACAATGCTTTTCGTTTTAATTCCATTTTCTATGGATACAGTTGAAAACTCAAGCTGTTCGGCTGCCGGATTTTCTGTTGTTGTTGAGTCTGTTTTGGTACTTAATTTCCCAATAGAAACATAATAGATAATTCCAAAAATACCAAACAGAACGGCTGCAGCGGCGGCAAAATAATAGATTTTTTGTGTATTGCGTTTCGAATTTTCATCGGATTCTATTGTTTCAAGAACAGATGCTACAAAAGCCGAAGGGTCAGTTCTCAGGTCTTTATTGTTGTTGTCTACAGAAATGACGGTTTCGATCCAAAGTTTATATTCTTGTTTTATCGATATCCATTGTTCAGCAGCTTCACGGCATTTTTCACATTCGGCTAAATGATTCTCGAATGTACAAAGCAGGCCATGATCAAGCTTCCCGTCAAGATAAGTCTCCAATAGATTACAATATATCATAGGAAACCTCCTTTGGGGTGTTCCGCCTTATTTGAGGAATACATTGAAACGCTCAGAGTTTTTCTGGCTCTGTGCAACCGAGTCCATACTGTTTTTACATTAATGTTTAAGATTTCAGCGATCTCTTCGCCTGTAAAGCCCTCGACAGCATGTAATACCATTACATCGTGTTGTCCTTTGGGGAGCGATTTGAAAGCCTGAATTAGATCATATCTTATATCTGCGTGTTTTAACGGTGAGTTAATAATGTGCAACCCAAGCGCTTCGATTTCTAAATGGTGTTTTTCGAGAAGGTTTCGGTGCAACCAATTGCGACGTTTGTCTCCTGCAGCTTTGTTAAGCGCAATGCCGTATAGCCAAGGCTTAAGCCTTTTGGAAATATCAAAAGATGGAGCAGCTTTGATGAGAGCAACAAAAATATCGTGTATCAAAGCCTCTGCATCTGATGAACTAATATTGGGGATAACGCGACGAACAGCCGCTTCCGCCATATCTCGATATCGTTCATAGATCACCTTAAGTGCATCCATATCTCCGGTCTTCAGTTGATCCATCAACTCGTTATCAGAAAGGGACCCCATTGATCTTCCTTCCCGGCTTGGACAATATGAGCAGATCACCTGCATAACCCTCCTTGACCGGATTTAATGCGACTTCCTCTGCTGTAGAGTATTCGCTCTGAGAGGGAAGAAGCTTCCGTTGTTTTTTTGTAAGCGTAATGATGACAGCGCATACAATATTCCATTCAATATATGGCGATTTATAGATGATAACTCTATCCGATGCACGCTCGAATACTTCCCTGTTAACCAGAATGCCCAACCCCGGCGTTAAAGAAAAAAACACATTATGACTAAGACTTATGCGCAAATCAAGGCTCGGAACTGCACGAAAGTTCCACCAGCTATCTTTTGATTGAGGGTTTAGGCCTATTGCAACAGAAGCTGTTTGCCATGGAACCTGTATACCTAAGTAGGGACCGAAGTTGACCGGACCGTTTCCCCAGTAATATCCCACACCCACACCGGGACGAAATCCATAAGTGCGCAGTGTTCCGTTTGAAACTATCGAAGACGGATTGGCAAATGCATCAAACGAAAAAACCGCATATAGACCGGTTTGTCGGTGTAGACCGATTGCGATGCCCCCTCCAAAGAGGGGGAATATTGCTTGTTTCCGATCCTTCAACCGAGCG
>CAYWLQ010000131.1:12502-16469 GCA_964458775.1 uncultured Myxococcales bacterium
CTCCAAAGAGGATTGGGGATTGGGTTGTGCCTTCGAAACTGCCGGCTGTAACTGTGTGAAGAGAAAGAAGCGTTTGTCGGCCTTGGTGATGTACGGTTTCTGATTGGATGGGCGGTGATGCATTGCTTTCTTGTCGGTTCACGGGGGCGGCTTTGAGGTTAATATGAATTTCTTCCAACAGCAGACGAGCAGCAATTGCAAGTTCTCCTGCTATATCTTTTCCTGACAACTCTGCTCCTATGGAACGAAGAGTTGAACGGTCTGTTGTTGCGGCGAGTAAATTTAGCGTTACCTTGTTTTCTTTGGTCTGTTCCAACCAAATAACCGCTTCTACATCTGCGGTGACAGCCATCTGACGGATGTCTTCTATGTTTGCCAAGGAGCCGTTAGGTGATACAAGGGGCATGAATTGCGAAAGTATTGCATGATTGACAAGTTCTATTGCCAATTCATTTTTAAGCGTTTCTTGAAGTGTTGCTAACGTATCTGATTTAACAAACAACATTAAGATAACCGGCTTAGAAGATACAGTATTGTCTTTACACAGAACTGATGCCGAAAACAAAAAAGACGATGTTATCATAAGAAAACTGATTATTGAGCGCATATAATTTCTCGTCCGTTACCGATGCTCTAGATTACGCGATTAGCTGCATATCTGCAAATAGTATACAAGAGTCAGATGCTGTATTATGATAAAAACATAAAGTATAAAAAAATATGGTTTTACAATTTTTTTACAATCCTTTTACTTTTGCGTGAACACTTTTTGTTCTCCCCAATCGTATCTTTTGTGTAGACGGCAAACGCCGTAAAAACCGGTACTATGAGGAGGGCCGATTATGATGATGAAACAAAAAAAACAATTGGTTGTTGCTGTGTCATTGCTTTTGGGAGTTTTCTTTTTTTGCGATGGTGCAACAGGCAGTTCACTGAAATTAGCTGCTCCGGCGTATCCGGGTGCGGTAAAAATGGAGGTTGCCTTGGGTTCGGGGGCTGTGTTTGCAGGCAAAAAGGAAAAGGTTCTGATAAAGGTCGGTATGACAGGAGATATAGTTAAAGACAAATTAAAACGCCCGCCGGTAAACGTTTCTATAGTAGTTGACCGCTCAGGGTCAATGGCCGGCGAAAAAATGGATAAGGCAAAAGAGGCGGCGCTCTTGGCTTTGGACAGGCTGGAACCGGAAGATATATTTTCTTTGGTGGCATACAACCATACTGTTGATGTGTTGGTTCCTGCAACAAAGGTTAGCGATAGAGCCGCAATTAGAAATGCGATCTTGTCCTTAACAGCAGACGGATACACAGCTCTTTTTGCCGGTGTATCAAAGGGAGTAAGTGAAGTACGCAAATTTCTCGACACAGAACGCGTTAGCCGAGTGGTATTGATATCGGACGGTATGGCAAATGTCGGTCCGAGCAGTCCCGTTGCCCTTGGCGATTTTGGCGCGTCTCTAATGAAGGAAGGAATTTCTGTTACCACTGTGGGTTTGGGAATGGACTACAATGAAGATCTAATGGTTGCGCTTGCGAGTCGAAGTGACGGCAATCATGCGTTTGCCGAAACCGGTTTGGATCTTGCTCGCATTTTCGATAACGAACTTAACGACCTGTTATCGGTGGCGGCCAGAGATGTTGTTGTAGAAATTGTACTTAAAGGCGGAGCAAAACCTATTTGTTCGTTGGGAAGAAACGCTGTTGTTACCGGTAACAAGGTTGTCTCAAGGTTAAATCAGGTTTATTCTTCACAAGAGAAGTTTGTATTGCTTGAAGTTGAAGTTCCAGCCTCTTTTTCGGGGGATCTAAAAGAAATTGCAAGTGTAAATCTCAGTTATCGCGATATGTTTATAAATCTTCCTGTTTCAAAGAGCGATGTTGTAAAACTGCTGTATTCTGATTCTTTGGTAGTTGTAGAAGCGTCTCAAAACAATGCTGTTTTGATAGCCGGTGCTGAGCTCAAAGCCAATGAACAGAACAAAGTTGCAGTGGATCTTATGGATAAGGGCAAGCTTGAAGAGGCTGCAAAGTTGTTGGAGAAAAACGCAGCAGAGCTTGATTTGTTCTCTGAAAAGTACAAATCTCCTGCCCTAAAAAAACGAGCTATGAGCAATAGAGCGGACAGCAAAAAAGTTAAGAGTCCGGCTGCCGGCCCAAAGCTTCGTAAAGAAATGCGGCGAGATCAATATTCGCAGGATATGCAGATGAAGTGGTAAGTTTGAAAATTATAATTCGGAGTAATGTAGATGCGTGTTCGGTTGATTATAGTGTTATTTGCGATGATGATCATTCCTCTGATCGGTTTGGGCTTGTTGGGCTATAATACCTACAAAAACGAATCTGAGCTTATGAAACATAGACAAGAAGCGCTTTTGCTTGATCGTCTTCACGATGTCGATAATACCCTAATAAAAATCATTGAGGACTATGAAAGACAGTTGTCAGGCGGCCTAAAGAAGCTTGCGCAAAAAGATAACTCAGAAGTTAGTGATGCTATTCGAGTCGAAGTGCAAACAAACCGTTTGATTCGATCAATTTTCCAACTTGATTCAAAAAAAAGACTTGTGTTCCCCTCCGGTGACGATTTGAGCGAAGAAGAGCAATCGTTTATCGATCGCAATCAGCGAATACTGATAGGGGGAGATGTCATATTGCCGCCTCTCGAAAATGAAAAAAACGTTGACAGATGTGACTGGCTTGTTCGTCATAACGATGAAGGTGTTCAACTAATCTATCGCTGTGCATCAGATGGAGTGATAACCGGTGCGGAATTGGACAGCACTGCTGTTATTTCGGATTTGATCGGAGCTTTACCTTTGACAATAGAAGAAAAGGCAGAAACGAAATACAATAGATCCGAAAATTTGGATTTTAGAATTCGCCTGCTCGATGTCAATGACCAAGTCTATTATCAGTGGGGACATTACGAGCCGAACGATTCGGAATCTCCTTCGGCGGTATTAAAACTCAGCATACCTCTGTCATCGTTTAGGCTTGCCTATTTCAACCGCTCCGTCAACGTCTCACAATTCGGAAACACTGCTGCTTTGGGAGCGATTATGGGTTTCTTTGCATTGTTGATTGTGTTGACAGGGCTAGGAATCTATTTTGTCCGCGAAAGCAGCCGAGATGCGCGCACAGCCAAAGAAAGAATGACCTTTGTCAATCAGGTTTCTCATGAACTTAAAACTCCGCTGACAAATTTGCGAATGTATGCAGAGCTGTTAGAAGAATATTTGACAGACGATGAAGAAGAAGGACGTCGCTATGTAAACGTTATAGTATCAGAGAGCGAGCGACTTTCGAGGCTCATTGCCAATGTACTGTCGTTTGCAGGCCATACAAGAGGAAAGCTTCGCATTCGTCGAACTGAAGCCGTTCCGGATAAGACTATTAATGATACTGTCGAGCGTTTTATGTTGGGTTTTGCACAAGCCGGAATCTCCCTTGAGAGTAAGATCGAAGCAAATGAAGTAAGATTTTTTGATACTGATGCACTGTCTCAAATTTTGGGAAATCTGCTCAGCAATGTTGAAAAATATGCTGTATCAGGAAAGTGGGTCGGCATTGAGAGCAGACTTCAAGGAGACACCTTGATCATTACTGTTAAAGATAACGGAGAGGGCATTCCCAAAGGCCGCGATGAGGAAATTTTTAAACCGTTTGTCAGACTCTCAAATCGCTTGACAGATAGAGCTTCAGGGGCAGGTATCGGATTGTCTATCGCAAGGGAGCTGGCTCGATTGCACGGCGGAGATATTAAGGTGTTGCCGAGTGAAAAGGGTGCATGTTTTGCTATTACCATTAATGCTCCTAAACCGCCTGAAAAGGGAGATATGCAATGAAGGTTTTGATAGCCGAAGATGATATAAATATAAGACAAGGTTTAAAGCAAATCTTAGAAACAGAAGGCTTTTCTGTTGTTGAAGCTGCTGACGGAGCTGAAGCCATAAGCAAATTTAAATCGAAC
>CAYWLQ010000132.1:0-16429 GCA_964458775.1 uncultured Myxococcales bacterium
CACGCAGGTCTGCCCCTACACCGAAATCAAATTCGTTTTCGGTATGGGTTTCGTCATCCGCCCATACATCGCGTTCATTTTCATCGTCGACGATATATGAATCACCAATGACAACAATGCCGTGAAAATGATTCGGCATAATAACATATTCGTCCGTTTCAACGGTCCTAAATTTCCGATTCAATTCATGCCACCAACGTTCAACCATTCTCCCCGCGTCGTTCAATCGCATTGCGCCGTTCGCAACATCACCGAACAGACATATGCGGTCCTTTGTGCACAGTGTGACATAGTATGCGTTGGATTGAGCATAGTCATAATCCCGCAGACGAATGGAACGGCGGTTCCCGCCGTGTTTGGGAATGAGGAATTCAGTCACAAAATGTCTCCGTTGAAATTTTCATCGGTAAATTCATCATTCGTCTGTAGGGGCGGACCTATGTGTCCGCCCTGTTTGTCCGGCAAAGTTGCAAGTTGCAGTGCCTGAGCTTTTCCCGTCTGACCCTTTCATCTATTCTGTTTCTGCTCCTCATGTGTCTCCCACAAAAAATTTGAAAACGTCGCAGCCGCTCCGACTGCCAATCGCGCATGGCGCGGTTTTATAGGTTGTGCTGAGCCGTGCTTTCCATGGCCCGTACCGTAAAGATTTCGCAACTCGGCCAAGCCCTGCGTGATTGTACCGAGATTGCCAAGGATCTTCTTGATTACATCCGAGCCTTTTGCAGAATCCTGAATGCTGTTTGGTACGAGACCCATTTCAGAAACAACCTTTTTCGTCAGCTCAGAAATTTTGAGAGTACCCTCGACTGTCTGTCCTCGCTCTGAAAGTATGGTTCTGCATACGGTTTCCGCGAGTTCTTTCGCGGTGCCCACAGCAAGAGACGGATCTGAATCGATCGCGTTTTGCATACGCTCAATCTGTTCTTTCAGGTGGGCCGCATTCATATTTGTCGCCGTTGCTCTAAGCGGGTCGAGATCTGTTCGGCTTTTCAATAACTGCTGTGCAATATTTTGACACTTTTCTTCAAGGATCTCGTTCTTTTCGAAATGCTCATCATCATTGCGGTTGTTGATAAGCTCAACTATCAGCTTGCCAACCGTTGCATCAGATTCAAGATGCCAGAAGGCACGCATTTTGTTAGCTTTCGAAGTCCCAAATATCTCATATGCTTTGGTGTGAATATCCACACCAAAGTTCTCTTTAAAAAAAATCTCAAACGTTGTATCGGAAAACTTGAGAACATACCCAGATTGCATTTCGAAGTATTTTTCAAGCAACTTTCTTTCAGGTGTTTTCAACGTACTCATCGATCGCTCCTAATCTCTGCAACAAACTATCGTGCGCAGTTCATCTCCATTTCACCCGATAACAATTTGGGCAAAATAGCATCCCTGAATAGTGCTAATTGCTCAAAAGATTTTTCGTTTACGAATTTCTTATCAAACAACGACTTCACATAGCCCAACAAATCCTCTTCGGTCAGGTGACATTGTGATGCCTTAACAGTGATGTTTTGGATGGTGTCTATTAGCGCCGCTAACTTGCTGTTGGATTTCGCTTGGGCGTTTGTCACGGACGAAAATTTTTTTGTCTTTTCGATGACGGGTCCGCCTTCGCCCTCTTTGGAGGGCTTCGGCGAGATCTTCGAATTTGGAGGACTAGGGTTTCCGGTTGAGATCTTCGACTTTGGAGTACTTACTTTTCCGATTAGCCTTTCTATTAGGACTGCTTTTTCGCGGCTTGTGTCGTCGATTCCCAGATTTCGGCATAACTCTTTTAGTCGGTCTCGGGATAGAGTTGAGAGCACTGCTTCTTGGGTTACTTTTCTCGATGAGATTACAGCTTCTGCCAATCGGTCTTTGACCCTTTTGTCCGCTACGGTAAGCTCGAATGATGTGGTGATTTCCTGCAGCTCTTTTTTATTTAATTGCTCTATAATTCTTCGTTTACTCGGCATTAGATTTTGCCCTTTCAACAGGCATTCCGTTGGTATTAGGTACAAAAATGCCGAAGGGTAGGGCTTCAAAAGCCCTTTTTGTTGTACCCGTTAAAACCATAATTATTTAAATAACATTTTTATTTTCTGTTGAAAACGAAAAATTCTGCCGGGGTGCACCTATGTGTTCGGCCTTTACCGCAGCAACGTGTCCGTCCCGGTTGTCTTTCGACCTTTTAGGCTTTTGTTGCCGCCGCTGTTGCTTTTCTTGCTCCGTCTTCCATGTCCGAGGCGGTAATTATTTGTAGGCCGGATTCTTCCAGGATCTTTCTGCCTTGTTCTGCATTGGTTCCCTCCAGACGTACTATCATAGGAACTGTTATTCCCATTTCTTTCACGGCTTTGACAACTCCTTTTGCCAAAAGGTCGCAGTGCAGAATTCCTCCGAAGATGTTGACGAAAACGGATTTAACTTTTGGGTCCGTTAGAACCAGGCTGAATGCCTTCTTTACGGTCTCTGCGTCGGCGCTTCCTCCGACATCCAAAAAATTTGCCGGTTTTCCTCCTACATAAGAAATCATATCCATCGTGGCCATTGCCAGACCGGCTCCGTTTACACAGCAACCTATTTCACCCCCCATTGCTACATAGGAAAAACCCAATTTTGCGGCTACGGCTTCTATATCGGTTATTTCCGTTTCTTCTATAAATGCTTTTCTTTCTTTGTGGCGAAACGCGGCGTTGTCATCCAACGAAATCTTGGCATCTACAGCTATTGCTCGATCATCTTCGGTAATCGCCAGCGGGTTTATTTCAACCATAGACGCATCCTCTGCTACAAACAGTTTGGACAAAGACACAACGGCTTTTGTTAAATTGTTTGCAGCAGTTTTATTTAGTCCCAAGCTAAAAGCGATATTCCTTGCTTCAAACGGAAGCAGTCCGCTGTTATTTGTAAAATAGTATTTACCTATTTTTTCGGGATATAGCGCTGCTGTTTTTTCAATGTCCATACCTCCTTCAGAGGAGGTTATCACGCATGTTTTTTTTGCTTCGCGGTCCACTGTAAAACTTACATACAGTTCTTTCTTAATTTTCAATGCATGCTCAAGCAACAAGGCATTTACTGTTTCGCCTTTTTCTCCTGTTTGGGCGGTAACCAATTGCGCTCCCAAAAGCTCTTTTGCTGCATCAGCTACCTCTTTGGTATTTTTCAGCAGTCTTATTCCTCCCGCCTTTCCTCTTCCTCCTGAGCGGATCTGCGCTTTTAGTACCAAACTGTCGCTTTGATTGTTGTTAAAGAGTGTGTCAGCTGTTTCGGCAGCAAACTTTGATTCTTCAATTAACAGCCCTTGCGGAACCTCAATTCCGTATTGACTAAGAACAGTCTTTGCCTGGTATTCATAAAGAAGCATTTGTTATTTTTCTTTTTTGTCGAGTTCGCCTTCTTTGTTTAGAATTAGCCTTGTCGCCAAATAACCCGATAGTTGTGTCATGGCAATGCTATGCGAAGGCCATGCCCAGGCTCCAGCCAAATATAGACCGCCGATTCCGGTTTCCAAAGGCAGCCTATCAGATTGATCTACTGTGAAATCCCATCCGTACGGTATCCCTTTGTGATTCATTGTAAAAGACTCAATGGTTCTGGGTGTCATCGCTACTTTTTCAACTATATGATCTCTTAATCCGGGAAGAACATTTTCTGCCAGGTCGATAAGTTTTTCGGTCATTTCCGATTTTTTCTTTTCGTATGCAGGACCGCGTTCCGGCCAATTGTCGTAGTTTGAAACAGCCTGAATTGATACTGTTGTCATTCCTTTTGGCGAATAGAACGGATCGCCAAGAACAGATGACACTGTTATCGTAATAAAAGCGTCTTCGTATTTACCGTTCATCATATTATCGAACATTGCATCGCTGTTAATGCTGGAGCTGTAAAATATTTCGTAATCATCAATTCCAAAAAATGTATGGTCAACATCAAGGCCGAGATATACGCCTGCTAGAGAATTGTTCGGTCTCATTTCTTTTATTTTCTTAGCCAGGCGGCGCGGAGTTTTATCTTCTCCTACCAACTTAAAAAAAGTTTGATAAGGATCTGCGTTGGAAACAACATAACGAGAGGTATATTTTTCTCCCGATTCTGTTTCAACCCCGGTAACCCTTCCTTTATCGTCAACGTTAATAGCTGTTACCAGGGTTCCCGTTTTTACTGTTCCTCCCAATTCTTCTATGCGTGCACTATAAGCATTGGACAAGGCTTGCGAAGAGCCTTCGTATTGCCATGCTCCGTTTTCGAGAAAGGTGTGATAAGCCACAAGATAGATTAGCGCCCATTGTTTAGAAGGAGGCGGCCCCTGGTAAATCCAAAATTGACTGATGACTGCTTTTAAATTTTCATCTTCAAAATACTCATCAAGTACTTCATCGAGAGTGGAATTGTAATAACGAGCCAGAGTTCGATGCTTAAAGGGAACTGTCAATTTTACAAAGAGAGCTGCCACCGGATTTGCCATAAAAAGTTTTCTCAACATTAAGAGTTCTTTGTTCATCTTGCCGACCATTGTGTAAAACCGCTCTATATTCTTTTTTTCCTTGGGCCATCGTTCGCTAAGAGCTTTGACTGTAGCCTCAACACCGTTAGGATGAACAAAATCGATACCCGGCATGACAACTCGTCCGAGATTAGATATCGGTACCATTTTAACTTTGTCCATAATGCCGGCCTTTTCCATAAGGGTCAGCACAATGCCGGTTTCGCCTCCGCCTATGGAGGTTACATGCATGGCGGCATCAAAGTTGTAGTCTCCGCGTTCAAACGATGTAGCGCAGCCACCGACTTGAAAATGTTGTTCTAAAACCAGTACCTTTTTTCCGGCGACAGCTAAATGCACACCGGCTGAAAGACCTCCCATGCCGGCACCTACGACTATTACATCATAGTCAACGGGAATATCCTTCGGAATAGCCTTGGCTGCACAGCCTAGACTGCCTAATATAACTGATGAAATTACAAATGCTGTTCGGATAATGCCGAAACTTGAGTTGGAAGAAAAAATTTTCAAGAACACCTTCCGTTCGAAATACAAAATAAGCAATTTTTGAGAAGACAAAAATATACGTCTTCATGGATCAAAGCCGAGCAAATATCACACCTTTTGAGAAGGTTTTCAACTGCGGTTTCAAATTTTTGAGTCGTTTGAAGACCTAAAAGCTGTTTTGTTGAATCAGCTTTCAAATGCTCCAATATCGTAATAAGTGTAGGTGCCTGAGCCGGTATCGGGAACGGATTTATTGTCTTGTCTTTCTTTTTTATCAAAGTCGCTTTTGGGAGCGTTATCTGAGGTCCCTGCATCTATTCCGGTTGAACCTGAGCCCAATTTAAGATCTTCAAAGATATAGAGACCTCCTATTGCAGCTGATCCTGTAACATCTCCCCATACAAAAACAGCGGTTTTGGTATTCCCTGCTATATAATAACGACGTTCATCAGTCTCTAATTTTACAAACAACCCCTTTAGCTCGTCAGTGTTTAGGTCTAGTGTATTGTCCAAAAGCTCTGTCTGAAAGGTGTTTTGATTAAAGTCTACAGATGTCCAGCCTCTGCCGTAAGCAGGTGTGTTATTAAAAGTAGGGGCTGTACCGATGATCTTGCTATCTTTGTTGTCAAGATTCTCTATTAAGTTGTGATGAGAATTTACTATACCTGTACCCATATTGACATATTCAGGGTCATGCTCACTGTATAAGATGGTATTAAATATTGTCAGACCGGATTCTCCGTGAAGTTGGACAGGAGAAAGAATTTCGCTGTCGTCATCGGTGTTGATGTCCGTATTCATATAAAAAGTGCTGTTTCTGACAATGGAGGCGTATGTTGATTCTTGGTAGAAAGCACTTCCGGCAAAAGCAATATTTCCAGCCATTACTGAGTTTTCCATTTCAAAATGAGAGTCCGCTGTTACTGCTATTGTTCCTTGGTCATTGCCGATTCCGTTTCCGGCAAAAACACATCTGTTGAAAGATACCTCGGATGAGTCGGCCAAGTAGAGTACAGATCCTTGTCTGCTGTAACCGTCAGAGGTAATGTTGTTGCTGAAAATACATTCATTAAAAAGAATGCTGAGAACAGTAACATCGTCGGATGCATAAATTGCTCCGCCCAATACACCTTGTGCAATATTGTTTATAAAAATGCTACGCTCAAATGATACATATCTGTCTTCTTTGTAGTCATCAAGGATGATTGCGATACCTCCCCCTAGATTTGCAGTGTTATTCCAGAAAATACAATTGACTATTTGGGGCGTTGTACCGGAGATGATTTGCATTGCACCTCCTAAACCGCTTTCTGGGACGCTATTTTGAGTAAATTCACAGTTTTCAAATATCGGAGAAGAAATTACACCTACAAATACTCCTCCTCCGCCGGTCGCAGCTTCGTTGTTATGGAATTTGCTGTTCTTAATGACCAATTCAGTTGAGGCACTTAAGTTAAGTACAGAAAGTCCTCCTCCGCTTTGTTTTGAAATATTGTTTCTAAAAACAACATTGTCAATTGTTAGAGAAGAGCTAGCAAGGTGTATACCTCCGCCATATACCTCTGCATTGTTATTTGTAAAAATACAATTTGATACGGTCATTCTTTTTGAGGAACTGCAATACAAGCCTCCGCCGTATTTTTGCGAATCCTCTCTTCCGTTTGCATTGCCGCCGGTTATAGTAAATCCGTCCAGAACAGTGTCTGAAGCTCCGGTAATCACGTGAAAAACCGCATCAGTGTTTGTCTCATTTGCTCCGTCCAAAATTGTTTCGTTGTCTGACAGGCTTCTCTCCTCTTGCTCGGTTTCGTTTCCTGCAAAACCGCCGAAAAGGCGAACGCTTTTAAATAATGCGAATGTGTCGGTTCTATTATTTATATAAGCTGAATAACTGCCTTGTGATACCCATATGTCACAGGGCTCTTCTTTGTTTTTTGCCTCCAACAGAGCATCGTTAAGCGAGTTGAAAGCCGTTTTCCAGGATAGTCCGTCACCGTTTGATGCAGCGTCTTGTTTGACACGGAGTATGCAGGTTCTCGGGCATTCAGGACATAGAGTGTCAGTATCTTCATCGGCGTCACTATCACTATCGGCGTCTGCATCAGGAGTACCGTAGTGTTCAGAATCATCTGAAAAGCGATACAGGTCCAAATTGTTGACAACGCTGCATCCTGATATAACAAAAAAACATAAGCATATTTGTATAATCTTCATTAGAACCTCCCTGTGCCGCCGATGAGAATTCCCTCACCAAAATTGACGGGCGTAATAAAACCGGATATTGGGCGTTCCTTTGGTTTTGGTTTTACAATTAACAGCACTATCCCCGTAACGGCCGCGGCAGAAGCAACTCCTATCAGAATATCTGTTGTGAGACTTAGGTTTTTAACTGTGACGGACTCATCTTCCCATTTGGAAGCACTGCACACATAACCTGTGCAATCATCGACAATATTGTTTTTCTTTGAGGTAGCGATAACCCCTGTAGCAACTGCCGTCAAAGCGGCAGCTGCGCCTGTTCCAAGTAAAATAGCTCCCGCAACTTTTGTAGGTCGGAGGTTTCTTTTTTGTTTGGTCTTGGTTTCAGCTTTGAGCCCGGGGTCTTCAGTCTTTTGTTCGTCGGTTTTTGAGGCCGCAGTATCATCAGCTTGATGAGCCGGGCTGTTGAGATCAATTTTAATCAATTGGCCTGAAGCGACTCGGTATATCCGCTTAAATACACTCGAATTGTCGATGACAATTTCAACCTCTCGTTTACCTACATCGACGATAACAGGCGAATCGAGAGGGGTCTTTCCGCTCTCTTCTCCGTCAATGAGAACCAAGGCGCCTTTTTGTTGCGAATTGATTTCTATATATCCGACTTGTTTTGATATCCTATTTATTTCTTCTTTGACCATCGCAAGTCTGTCTTCAGCAATTTCTTCGCCTCCCTGACTTAGATAATTTTCATAGGCATTTAGAGCTCTAGCATAGTGTTCAAGCATGTTTTCCGCCTGAGCAATATTGAACAAAATCTTGTAGCTAGGCTTCAGCTCATATGCTCTCGCAAATTCTATAGCGGCTTTTTCGAATTGATGCTGTTTATAGAATTCTATTCCGTTGGAGAAATGAGCAACAGCCTCTTTGTCAACAGATTCTTCTGAAGCCTCTGATACAGTAGGATACAGTACAATATTCGCAATAGCCGCAATATACAAGGTGAACATGATAAAATGTCTCATTGGAACCTCCAATATAAAAACAATGTACAAATATTGTACTGTTGAAGCAGAAGTATCAAGACCTGTTTGTTGTTTTTATGATTGAAAAACCAAATAAGTATCAAATAGACAAAGCATCGACTACGAAATCAACAATTCTTGTTTTGTAAATTTCGTATTCCTTATGTAACTCATCTGTCAATTGGTCGGGACAAAATATGAAGGCACCTCAAACGTCGTATCAGACTTGCTCGGAAATAGTGCTGTCAAAGACCGAATGGAACTATGGTTTCAGAACGAAAATCGCGTCGCAACATTCCGCGGACCAAACCGGCAAATGGTGCGGAAGGCTTTGTCCAGAAACTAATTTCTCTTGTCAGTTCAGCTATTAGATTTTCATCTTTAATTGTTATTGCTTCAAGGTATTCGCTCATTTTTTTGTAGATAAAGGCAACGTGATTTCGAATTTGTTCTTTGAGTCTCAATACGTGGCCGGTCTTACCTTGATTGTGGATTGCGTTTAGCTCTTCTGCGGTGTTGCATGCCGCAAGGTCGTTCTTATCGCCGGCGAAAAATTCGACACGTGATTCTTGGACAGAAACACCTATTACAGGTCGTTGAATCAGACGTTCTTCAATTTTGTCGACTGCCGGATCCAGCATACCTCCAATCGGAAATCCCGTGGGCTTGCCTGTTGCGTCTGTTTCTGAACGCCCTGACCATTTGAGTCTCCTCTGATTGCAGGTGCACGCCGGAAAAAGATTGGTCCATTCAAATTCCAGGTGCGGATAACCCGCTTTAGGACGGAGGTGTTCCACTTGAATTTCTGCTCCAATTTCTCGCTCACATAAATAACATTTTCCGTAAAAGTCTTCCCTTAGTTGTTCGCAAACGTCCTGAGCTTTATATGTGGTTTTCGATTTAAGACTCTTCGGAGGGGAAGGAGTGCGAGTAGTCTGGATCATTGTTTTTTCTGCCCTTCCAATACACGTTTCTCGATCTGACGACTGTAGGCGGCCATAATCAACGGATGTCCGGTTTTTCGCAAGCGTTTGAGTAATTCCTTAAGTCGTGCTTCTTCTGCTGTTGAGCGTTCGGATTTATGAATCAAAGCTTCGGCTTCCCGCAAGGATTTGGTTGTTGCGTCTCCTACATCTGTTTCCAATCCGAAATGAGAAATCATTACCTGTCCGTAGGGGAGGTCTTGATACACTTCGCTCAGCTCAGATTCCATCTTGTCTAGGTCAAATACCACTGCTTTAGAAATACTGCCCACCACTGCAGGGGAATGAGTTGCAACTATAAACTGGATTTTGGGAAACATTTGAGTGAGAAACGGAAGAATTTTTTCTTGAATTCTGGGATGAAGATGAGCGTCGATTTCGTCGATCAACATCGTTCCTTCTGCATCTTCCGGATCTCTATCTTTAATGCGTACCAACAATTCTCCAAGAATCTCCAATACCGCTGCCAATCCGGCAGACAGCTGAGAGAAGTTATAAGCAGCTCCGTCGGGTTCCACAAATTTCAACTCATAGGTTTTTGAGTTGAATTGCATCCTCATGCCGTTAATTTCAAATAGGTCAGCCAATGCATCGGTCAGTCGGTTAATACGTGCTTCGATTTGTAAGGAAAGCGATTCCTCGTTGTTGGCTTTTGCCAGTAACATCTGAAGGTATTGATGTTTGAGGTAAGGCACGAACCGAGAGGCTGCTCTGTTTTCGCCCGGATTTAACGGCTCGATAGGCTCGGGAACTTTTCCTATTTGTTCCCTATAAGTCAATTTATGCTGATCCTCAAGGAATGCGACAATGAATGTACCGCCTTGTTTGCCATTTGCTGATAATGTGATACGCGACCTACCATCATAAGAACTTTTGTTCGACAACATTTCCCAAATTCCGTTTAACAGCGTTGTCTTTCCTGTACCGTTTCTTCCTGTAATAATCAAATGTCGAAACGGATCATCTCCCGGGTTCATATCAAGTGTCAGCGGCTTGATTTTGGGGTGGTCTTCAATGTGAAAGCCTATCAAATACGGCATAGCATCTCCCTTCGAGTCTAAATTAGAATAAACTCGTTTTCTGCTGTTTTGTCATCATTTTTGCCTAGATCAAGCCGGAAAAGTTCCATAAAAGGCTCGACAGATCATTGAAATTTTAAGACAAACAGTTAGTTGTTGCGCTGTACTCTTCTGTAGGGATGCAGGAACGAAGCCATTGATGACGGACTTCTGGTTTGTGCGTATATCATGCCGTTTCCTTGGAAACGTGCTACCAAACCCTCACCTCCCAAGAATAGAGATTTAATACCTCCTACTTTGGTAACGGAATAGGTTACTGAATCTTCGAAGGCGACAATGTGATCTGTATCCACTATGTATTCACCGTCACATTTTTTTGGATAGATTGCTCCGTATGACGCGACAAATACGGTTCCGGGGCCGGTTGCTTTTAACAGGAAAAGACCTACCCCCGAGAAGAAACCCTTGGCGCCTCCCCATTTGGTATCCAGTTTTACTTCGGGAGTTGCTGCAACATAGGCGGAAGATTGAATCATTAAAGATTTTCCATCCTCTAAATCAAAAGCAATAATATCTCCTGGAGAGCCGGGAGCCAGCATGACACGGGCATTGTCTGATTCGGCTGTAAAGGTATTTTGAAAAATCGATTCGCCTCCCAACAGCTTTCGCTTTGCCGCTGCCAAGATGCCGCCTCTTGCTTGAGTTTTCATCTTAATATTGGTTGTCATTGAAACCATAGCCCCGGATTCAGCGACAATAGAGTCACCTTGGTCGAGGCGGCAATAGATCATGGCAAAATCCGGAGAGCTTTTTATTTCATAATGCATGATGATGTCTCCTTTTAGGAATTTCTGGGCGGCAGCTTCGGCCCCACTAGGGAACCGAATTCACTCGGATTCCGTGTTTGAATGAACAGTTTTCCGGTTCCCGTAAACCTGCATACAAAACCCTCGCTGGAGAAGAAGGTTGAGAACCAAGAACCTACACGTTTGATCTTAAAAGATAACGACGGCTCAAAAGCCACAATATGACCTGTATCTACAATAAAAGATCCGTCGACATCTATTTCTTTGATTGCGCCGAAGGCGTTCAAAGCGAGAGGTCCGTTTCCGAAAGCTCGAATCCAGAACATATTTCTCTGACCGATAAGACCTTTGAAACCTCCCCATTTGGTCTCTATCTCGACATCGGTAGAAGATGCCATATAGGCAGACTGCTGGATTATCAAATCTTGTCCGGTCATCTCATGAATCAATATGTCGCCGGGAAGTCCCGGTGCAAAAGTAACTTCACCGGGTGCATCTTGGGCAGTAAAGGTATTTCTAAAAAACGATTCCCCTGTGAGAAAAGCGCGTCCCAGTCCCTTGAGAAGACCCCCAATGCCCTTTTTGTTGGTTGCCGACGTTTCCATTTTTATATGTGCGTCTTGGGTAACCATCGCACCTGCTTCGGCCATTACCTTTTCACCGGACTCCAGTTTGCAAATTGCCAGCGCATAGCCTGGAGCAAATTCCTTAGTAAAATACATTTTTCCCTCCTCAACCGTACAATCGCGGGGTGATCCAGTGAACCAGTCCGCCAAGATTTCTTGATTGAATATACAGCTTGCCCTGACCTGAAAAGTGCATGGTGAGACCTTCACCTGACAGTAGGGTAGATTTAAGACTGCCTGCGCCTTTGATTTTGTAATCAAGAGTATCATCAAAGGCTACCACATGACCTGTGTCCACAATAAATGCCCCGTCGACATCTATCTCGTGAATAGCTCCGTAGCAGTTAATCCACAGATCTCCATTACCCACGCATCGAAGCCAAAATGCACCTTCTCCTGAAAACAAGCTTTTTAGCCCACCGAATTTGGTTTTTATTGCAACTCCCGGACCTGATGCCAAGTAGCTGGTACCTTGAACAATTAAACTCTTAGTTCCGTCAAGCGGGTGGTAAACAATATCACCGGCAAGCGCCGGAGCAAAATATACCGCTCCGCTTTTTCCCGGCGGAGGTGAGTATGTGTTGACAAAGAGTGTTTCCCCTCCCAAAAATTTCTTAATCAGCGCCAGGAAAAAATTGACTATTGCGCCGAAAAATCCGCCCTTGTTCCCGCCAATATGAGTTTTAATTCCCAGTCCGTCACTCATTGCCACCATAGAACCGGCTTCAACGGTAACTTGTTCTCCGGATTCGAGCGATACGGTCGCCATGGCGTAAGACGGACCGTATTCAATGACATTTTTCATCTATCGACCTCCTTAGTTAATCAACGGTTGCCTTGTCGTCTTCTTGTTTTAAACTCGAAGTTTCGTTATTTCTATCACAGATTTATAAATTTGCCCGAATAAGAAATGATTTTTTTCTCACTATTATTTATTACACAATAATAAATGACCTGAAATGGTCTGTTTAAGTTGCAGTTTGAAATAAATTATACAGAATAGTTATTGATCTATTTTCAAAAGGAATCGTTTTGCAAATCACAGAAGGACATACTCTAACACTGTTTCATTCAGAACATGACTGGATCGATCTTTTTGAAGAAGTAGTAAGGTTCAGCTCAAAACCTAGACAAGCATCTGTTTTACTCCTAAAAGATCCGGAGTTCTTTGCAAGAGCCGTATATCAAAAAGACAGAGCGGTTTCCGATCTTCCAAAAAGTATAACTGTTTATTCAGCGGACAAATTGCTTACCGACGGTATGCTCCTTCCCGGAAATGCAATTGAATGGCTTAACCGAGAAAGAAGAATCAAGGCAACACAGGGATATTCAATAGTTTGTTTTGTTATCGATATGGATCATTTGTCAAAAACACCGGCTGACAATCGTTCACTGCTTGTCTTTGAGTCAGCTTTGGATGAATTCTCATCGGCCAACGGTTGCTTTACACTTGCGTGCAGAATTATTGGAGAAGACAGGGGAAGATTAGCAAATGTTCTTCGTGCGTCAAAAAAAATCCGACTTGACGGAAGTATTGTTGCTAATCCGTATTATACTCCCGCAAGAGATCTGTTAGGCCCGGAGTCAGATATCGCATTGTTTCATCAAATGCTTAATCACATCAAAACTGAAAGAGATAGAGACAGCATTATCGACAGTGAAGATGTGTTGAGAGCATTGTTTAGAGAGATAGATGTGGGATTCGGACTGTTTGAAACGCGTGAAACGACAAAAGACGGTGAGATCGAATTTTATCTAGTAGAGGCAAACTCAATTTTAGAGGACATTAACGGAACAGTTAAAGGAGGAATGACCGACAGAAATGCTCAACTGTTCTTTCCTACTGATTCTCCTGATATTATTGATATATTTAGAGAAACAGCAGCAACCGGCATGTCAGCTAGGTTTGAACGCTATCATGAAGGACTAGATCTATGCTTTGAAATTACCTCTTTTCGTCCCAGAAAAGGTCTTTGTGCGGCTTTGGTTACCGACATTACCGAAAGAAAACGCAAAGAAGAAAACAAGCAAAAAAGTGAATATCGCGTTCGGCAAACACAAAAAATGGAAGCAATAGGACGTTTGGCTTCCGGAGTTGCTCACGATTTTAATAATATTCTTACAGCAATTGTCGGTCTGTCGAATGTATTAATGGAGGAGCTGCCTTCTGAATCATCACAATGGGAGGATGTATCAGAAATAAAAAAAGCCGCTGATCGAGCTGCTTCTCTTACTCGTCAGCTGGCTGCTTTCAGCAGAAGACAGGATGTGTCTCCTAAAATCGTAAACCTTAATACTGTAATCGCCGACTCTTATAAAATGCTCTCTCGTATAATAGGCGAAGATATAAGCTTAGAGTTTAATCCGGGAGATAATCTTAAGCCCGTCAAAATTGATCCGGATCAAATAACACAGGTTCTTACCAATTTTTCTGCAAATGCCAGAGATGCAATGCCCCAAGGAGGACGTCTGGTAATTTCAACAGACAATGTGGTTGTTAAAGATCATATAATTTCTATTCACGGAGATTTAACACCAGGCAGCTATGTCAGACTGTCAGCTGATGATAACGGTATAGGGATGACCGAAGAAGTTCTTGAGAGAATTTTTGAACCGTTTTTTACCACCAAAGACAAAGGCAAGGGAACGGGTCTTGGATTGGCTACTGTATACGGCATTGTTCGCCAGAATGACGGGGTAATCAATGTTATCTCTACTCCGGGACAAGGAACTTCTTTTAGACTATATTTCCCGTGCTCCAGCTCGCGACTTTCCGACCCGGCAATAGCTGATAAAACAAGGTCTGAAGGGAGCGGAATTACTATTTTGTTTGTAGAAGATGAAGAAACAGTTCGCAATCTAACCACTCGAGTATTGGAACGAAACGGCTACAAGGTTGTTGTCGCTTGTTGTGCAGAAGATGCTCTGTCTAAATGGAAGGACAATATTGACCGTATAGATTTTCTACTGACAGACGTAATAATGCCGGGAATGAACGGATTGGAATTGTATAAGACGCTTAAAAAAGACCGCCTGGACCTAAAGGTTTTGTATATTTCGGGATATCCCGAAGAGGTAATAGCTGATCAAGGCTGTGATATCAGACAGATAGAGCTGCTTGATAAACCGTTTTCACCTGTGCGTCTAATTTCGAGAATTCAAGATATTATCAACGAAGTTCGTTAATTTTTTTAGAATTATAAAAAAAGAATCTAATAATCCACCCATTTTCTAGCTAAATGCACACATAATAGGAGACAAGAAGAGCAGGCTGGAGAGAGACGGAGCATAGGCCCCCAAGGGGGCCTTTTTTATTTCTAAATTTCCCTTCCCATTCGAAGATGACAACTTGGAAGAGTTGTTTCAGAAGGAGGTAAAGCCGATGCTTTCGGAGAGAATAGAAAAATGGCCAAATGAGTTTAAAGCTGAAGGCAGGGATGAAGGCAGGGCTGAAGGCAAAGCAGAGGTTCTCGTTAATTTGTATATGAAAAAATTCGGTTTTATTTCTGAAGATACTCTGGACCGCATACAGAATACCTTTTTCATCTTGAATCTTGGCGGCCTAAATGATAATGCATTATCAGTATCGATATGATATAAAAATAAAGATTAATGTCTGTGTATCCAAGTAAACAAAACTCGTTTTTGGACCGCAGAAAATAAAAACTAAAATTGTCGGCAAGGCTAAATTAAAGGAGAGAAGAAATGAAAAGAACAATGATAAAAAAAGAAATCTACAAGCAGTCCTTTGTGCTTTTATATGTATTGACTATGTCTGCTGTACTCTTTAGCGCAATTAGTTGCGACAAAGATGATGATAACAGCCTTGAAAAACAGGAACAGAACTTTGAATGCACAAACGAACGTGACGGATGGGAACAGTGTGTCGACAACAAGGTGCAATACTGCCACGTGTTGGAAGGTACGGACCCTCACTTTCACTGGGGTGCTGACTGCGACGCCTTAGGTTTAGAATGCATGGCGATAAGTGAGAGCGTTGCTGTATGTCTCGACGAAAGCACCCACTGTGAAGCGGGCGAGTTCAAATGCGAAAACAATATCGCCTACAACTGCGTGGCGCACGGCGACAATGGACATTTTGCAGTGAAACCCTGCGGCACGGCTGCAACCTGTCACGAACACGAGGACGAAGCCCATTGCGAGCAGGCAGAGAGCGACTTCGAACCGCAGGATGCGTGCAACGCAATAAGCAGTGACGAGGAGGAGGCCAAGGCAACGGTTTCCTTGTTCGACAGTGTCTTCTCCGAAGACTATCACGCAGATCTCGGCATCAGAATACACGTAACCCTTCCTGACAACGAGGTGAGCTATATTCATTTTGAGGTATTTACCTGCGGAGAGTTTGCTGTTTTTATGGATCAGACTGAAGTTTTTGACGGCATCCTGCACCGTGACGGAACGGAAATTCTTACATCCGGCGGTACGGCGGTAGGGGTTTGTGAGTCGGATATTCCCGAGCATTGGCACGCCGATCTGGAATGGGACGGCGACGGTATCGAAGGAGAAGACCCTGTCCCTTATGTAATTCGCTTCAAGGCTATGGAGGGCGGAGCAGATGTACACTTTGTGGTTTTTCAGGTTGCGGCTGAAGAATAGGCAATTATTGGGTTTGAATCAGGCAAATCTCGATTTTTCTTTTAACTCAGATGTAACCCAATACACTTCAATATTTGAAACCTCATTTTTGTTCTTGACTGACAATTGAGTTGGAGTTATTGCAACTGAGATGCAATTGGAATCCAAATTAGAATGTATGGATCATTGTGAGAACG
>CAYWLQ010000133.1:0-16391 GCA_964458775.1 uncultured Myxococcales bacterium
CAGTAGTGTCCAATACACAGAAATACTTGATAGGGCTATTTTGAAATCATTGGATAAATTGATCATTCCTGCGAAAGCGGGAATCAAGGTCAGTCTGTTTCTAGTTTCCCGCATGCGCGGGAAGGACGGGTGTTTCTGAGTAATAGATTATTCTGTTTTGGACAGTAGTGACGTAAAATATTAATTTGTCTCATGAAGCAAATGCACGCCGTCATAGAGTTTTTCTAAGGGATAAACCCTTCAGCTACATTCTTACTTGTTCTGAACAGGACTTCTGAGATGGACATTAGTTAAAAAAGCAAAAATCAAAAAAATCTGTCGCTGCGGTGACAACCCGGTTTTCGGTTGTGGTCAATTGTGTTGGCGATATTCATTGTTCTTGAAAAAGTGAAATATTGTGCTTGTCTGATAATTAATTGATTATATGGGTTTTTTGAAACATGTTTTGGTAGTGCGCCAAGCAGGCAAAGATTTTGCAAGGCCAAAGTTAGGTTAATTATGAAGTTCATGTAACGGTGTTTTAAATTTTTTGTTTTGAAATTTTTGGATTGTAAGTTTTTCTATAGGTTGTGTAATGAAAGATAGCGAAGTGAGTTGCTTTTAGATTCTTGTAACAGTAAAATAGGCCGATTTTTTGTCGAGCTAATAAAAATCCATTGTCTTTATGGAGGAAAACAAATGAAACGCAATTTAATTTCAGGTGTGACGGCTGTGGTTGTTTTGGCAGTCTATTCATCAGGCTGTCTTGATAGGGAGCCTACTCCTGTATGCCCGGTTCCTATCAAAGTAAGTAGTAATAAAGTACATGCCGGTAATTTTGACGGAGTCGATTTGCTGGTGGTGATTGATAACTCCGCTTCTATGGCAGAAGAACAAGAAATTTTGGCCACCAGCTTTTTTACTCTTATTAATTCGCTCAATCAGCCTCTTCCAAAGCCCCACTGGAATTATCCCAAAGTAGATAATATGAGGGTTGCTTTTGTAACCTCCGACCTTGGATTGCAATACGGAGAAACAGAAAAATCTACTGCCGGTGCTCCGGGCGGAATACAAACTTGTGAAGATTTAGTAGGTGATGACGGAAATTTTGTAAAAAAATTAAATGATGTAACTACAATTACGGTTAACGTTAATTCCATTAGATGCAGTGAAAATGGGGGTCAATGTCCTGACGGGATTGGATGCGGAAATATTGATAACGGTGCAGGCAATTGTATAGGGAGTGAGGCTCAAAGCGTTAATTGTGTAGTTCCGGATACGCAAATTCTTGAGACAACACAACAAATGCCAAATAACAATTTGTCAACTCAGGTTGCTTGCACAGGTATGCAGGGTACTGCAGGATGCGGTTTTGAGCAGCAATTGGAAGCTGCTTGGATGGGTTTAAAAAAGAATCCTGAGTTTATTAAAGATAAACATGTTTTGGCTGTGCTGATGGTATCTGACGAAGAAGATTGTTCCTTGGCTAACAATCAAATTTTTAGTTCTGCAAATTGGTCAGACCAAAGAAAACGAAATATTGCTTGCAATTATCCTCCTGAATCCAATATTAATTTCCTAATAAACACTACTATGATGGACGGCAAAGACGGTTACAAAGAAAAATATTTGTCGCTTAAAGACAACAACACATCTGCTGTGGTTTTTGCCGCTATCGTAGGTGTTCCGACTGCTCAAGATGCGACGAACGGCGGATTACCTATGTGTGAAGGTACCGGTGTTGAAATAGCCAATTGTCTTGAAAATAATTCTATGATGGAAATTAGACCTATAGTGTTTTCACCTGATACTCCGAGTGCTTATGAACATTTTGCATTTGCTTGTCAACGTTTGGTAAACGATAAGGCGGTTACGGAAGCAAGACCGGGAAGAAGATTTGTTGAAATTGCCCAGTCATTTGGAGAGACCGGTTATGTCTTCTCTATTTGTAATGCAGACTGGAGTCCTGCTATGGAAAAAATAGCAGACATTATCGCTCGTCAGATGAAACCTTCTTGCTTTGATGAGCAACTGGAATGGTCAGAGTTGCCGGCCGCCAGACAACCGGAGGGATGCACCAATTGCGGAGAGGCTGACTGTGATGTGGTTTTCCGTGAGCAGAGAGCTGTCAATGCTGACACCAATTGTAATGCTCAGGTTTATGCCGGCTTGAGTGACGCTGAGAAAAGAAGATATGAGGCCAAGAAGCAAGTGGTTAAGGCTGAAAATGAAAAGGGCGAAATTGATTCAATCAATGTTTTCTGTGCATTGCCTAAATTACCTTTGCCGTTGGATTGTGTTGCCGCCGAAGCTCGCATTAATCCAAACGATATAGGTTGGTATTATTGTGAAGAAGCCGGAGAAGATTTTGCTGATGCTTGCAAAGACGGTAAAGATAACAACGAAAACGGTTATGTTGATTGTGATGACCAAGGATGCGCAGCGTGTTGCGCAACTGATGAACAATTAGAAAATTGCAATTCTTCCAAATGTAGATTCGGCGTAAAAATAACAGAAGCAGCAAAGAATCTTGTTAAGGGAGAAATCAACGTGCAGTGTTTGCAGTCGTTTAAATTTGAAGACGAGAATTGTCGTGAGGATTCTCCCTCTGCCTGTTACGATGCTAAAGACGCAGAAGATGAGGACGGAAACGGATCGTGGAATTGTACCTGGGGACTTGAAAACAATCCCCACAAACCGGACCCTTATTGCTGCCCGATGGATGAGCCAAAAATGATCGAGGGAAGACGTATTTGTCAGCCCAAAGTTTCGGCAGCTGTGAACAATTGCTATAGGGGAATGGCGCGTCATTATACTATGGACCCGACAATTCCAGGGGATGCACAAGGTGCATTGACCGGCATTATTGCCGAATTGGATGGAAATATTAAAAAGGGAACAGAACCGAACAAAGAACTTCGTGAAAGACTTGGTCAATACTGGTCATATATTCCGGCATGTGCGAAGCATGCAAAAGATCTCGGCTGCGCTTTCCAATAGTAATTTGTATACGTAGCTTTAATCGACAATTTTTGATTATCCTCCAATGCAAGAAATCTTTTTAGAACTCATTAGAAGAGCTTCTTCTATACTTCCGGATGATGTAGTTGTTGCTCTAAAAGAAGCGGCTCAAGAAGAGCAATCCGACGGTTCAGCTTATTCTGCTATTTTAGATATTCTCCACAATTGCAAAACGGCTAAAGATTCTTCCAGACCTCTATGTCAGGATACCGGTCAAAATATCTGGTATGTTTATTTGCCTAGAATTGCAGATAAGAAAGAGGTTTCAAAAAGCATTGTGAGCGCTACACGCAAGGCTGTTGAACTATCATATCTTCGACCTAATGCTGTGGACTCAATAACCGGCATAAATTCTAAAGATAATACCGGCTTGGGAATGCCTCAGATACACTTTACAGAATGGGATAATGACTATTTGTCGGCCGATTTAATGTTAAAGGGAGGCGGCTGTGAAAATGTATCCTTGCAGTTATCTCTTCCTGATACTGCAATAAATGCAGGTCGTGATTTAGACGGAGTGAGAAGGGCTGTCATAGAAGGAGTATTTCGAGCACAGGGCAAGGGGTGTGCTCCCGGAATCATAGGGGTATGTGTCGGCGGTGATAGAGCGACTTCTATGACAGCAGCTAAAGAGCAGTTGTTTAGAAAGCTTTATGACAAAAATTCAAATCCGGTGCTTAAATCTTTAGAGGAAAGGCTTTATAAAGAGTGTAATGAGCTGGGTATCGGACCGATGGGATTTGGAGGAAAAACAACCGTTCTGGGTGTGAAAATATGTACATTACATAGATTGCCGGCCTCATTTTTTGTTTCTATCGCTTATATGTGTTGGGCATGTAGGCGAATGTCTGTTGAAATGAGGAATGACGGCATTTCATTTAGCGAAGATTGTATTACAGCAAGAAGTGAATTTTTAGAGAGACTATTTTGAAGGATATTCTGTTTCCAGTTTCTGAAGAGATCATTAGAACTTTAAGAGTAGGTGATGAGATTTCTATTAACGGTGTTGTTGTAACCGCACGAGATGCAGCGCATAAACTATTAGTTGAGGAAAAACCGACTTTTATTAAACCGCTTTTAGAAAACGGCGCAATCTATCATTGCGGTCCCGTAATGGCATTTGAAGACGGTTCTTGGAAAGCTATTGCTGCCGGTCCCACAACATCTATTAGAGAAGAACCGTATGAAGCAACTGTAATAGAGGAGTATTCTGTGCGCGCTGTTATTGGGAAGGGCGGTATGGGTAAGAAAACTGCGGAAGCTTTGGTTCGCTGCGGTGCGGTATATCTTCATGCTGTGGGCGGGACTGCTGTGTCAATAGCTGATTGTATTAAAGCGGTAGATGATGTTTTTCATTTAGAAAGATTGGGAATACCGGAAGCATTGTGGGTTTATAATGTTTCTTCAATGAAGGCGGTTGTAACAATGGATTCAAACGGAAACAGCCTTCATGAAAAGGTTTTTTCTGAGAGTGAAATTCAACGCAATCGTTTATTTTCTGAATCAAAATTTGTAGGTTAGGCAACGGTTCTTGTGTTTGTCAGTGAATGCGGGCGCGTTGTATCAAGGTGGTTAAAGTATTTGAATTCAAAGGACGTTGTAACACATCATATGCGCCTGAACCCAAAGCATTGCGTACAATATCCGAACTCATCGATAAAGTTGAGGCATATACTTCTGCTTCCGAGGTCAATTTTTCCTTAGAAATGGTGCGTATGGCGGCAAAACCGTCAAGATTACCAATAAATAGATCAAAAATTATTATTCTCGGTTGATACTTTCCGGCTGCAATTAAACCTTCGATTCCGGTTCGTGATACGATTCCCTCAATTCCGGTCACTTCACCTGTAAGATTTTTAAAGTTTCGAATTGTTGAAGGACTGTCATCTACCAATAAAATAGAAGGAATATCTTCTAATTCAGAAAAGCTATCTTTTCCAGTTGCCTTTGGTTGTCGCCTGTAGTGGGAAGAAGTTCGTCTTGTAACTTTAAATCTGGTATTATCTGAAATCAGAGTAACTATCTGATTGTCACCGGGCAAAACCATTTGCTCACCTAGAAAACGCACTAGATTAGAAGTATTTGACAAAATCTCAAGGGCTTCATCTGCAGTCAAATAACCGGCGGCAACATGACATAAAACTGTAATATCTATATCAAGAGCTTGGGATAATGCAATAAGGCGATCTGCATCCTGTACTGAAATCTGTCCATGTTTCCATCGACTTGTGCGAGCGCTTTCAAAACCGATTCTTTTTCCCAAATCTGCATCACTTAAAATCTCAGAAGTGCCCTTTTCTTGTTGGTTTGCTATTGATCGAGCTAATCGGAAAAGTTCTTTTGATGAAGGAAAATTGCATGTATTAACCATATACTTGTCTAAAAACATCCTTATATATTTGTAAACAAAAAACGTGTTGGGCATACCGGCACTCAGAATAATAGATCTGAAAAATGTTGACTGAATCGAACTATTTCTGAAAATAACCCTTCGGCTTTGAAATATAGTGCTTATAAATTTGATAAATAAACAGCGTTAAGAAATGCTGGAAAGGAAATAGACATGTACCGCCCCAATCTCAAAACTGTTGACTGCACCATCAGAGACGGAGGCTTGATGAATAAGTCTCAGTTTTCCTTAAAAACCGTTCGAGCAGTATTCAAAGCTGTTTGCGAAGCCGGAGTTGATTATGTGGAACTTGGTTATAAAAACAGTGACAGATATTTTTCTAGAGAAAAGTACGGGGCATGGAGATTCTGCGATGAATCTGATCTCAGGGAAGCTATTGAGGGAATTGAACAAAGGGATACCAAAATTGCTGTGATGATGGATGCTCATAAGTCTTTTGCAGAAGATATTCTTCCAAAAGACGAATCCGTGGTGGATCTTGTTAGGGTGGCAACCTATGTGAAAGATGTCGATAAGGCTATTTATATTGCCAATGCCGCAATGGCCAAAGGATATGAAGCGACTATCAATATTATGTCGGTTTCTGTTGAAGGCAGCATTTTTCTAGACGAAGCTCTCCAACAAATCGAAGAAGAAACAAAGGTTAAAGCAGTATATGTTGTAGACAGTTTTGGAGCGTTATATAGCGAAGAAGTACATTACTTGGTGGATAAGTTTAAAAGCATAGCCAAAACCAAAGAAGTGGGAGTGCATTTTCACAACAATCAACAGCTGGCTTTTGCGAATACAATTGAAGGCATTATAAAGAATGCCAATTACGTTGACGGAACCCTTCTCGGCTTGGGAAGAGGCGCAGGGAATTGTCCATTGGAACTATTGTTATCTTTTCTGAAGAATCCAAAATTTAAAATTCTTCCGCTAATTGAGGTAATTCAAGAAGAAATTCTTCCTCTCGAAAAATCTCTAAAATGGGGATATCATATTCCCTATATGCTTACCGGCGTTCTTAATCGCCATCCGCTTCCGGCAATGGAATGGTTGGAGAAATCTCCTCCGGAAAGTTATGTTGAGTTTTACAAAGAAATAACAGATGCTACATAAGAATTCGATTATGAAAATTATATTGTTATCAAGAGCTTCTAGTAACAAGTTAATAAGATATGATTTTGGCCATTGAAAACACTGTCAGCGTTGCAAGAACAAATCATAACTCTTTCATCTGTTAAAAAAATATCGTCAGCAAAATGGAGAATTTTCTTGTAAGCCGTTTTTTGACCAAGTATTGGAATGTATGTGATAACAGATATTATGTATGCGAATAAAAAAGTAGAAAGTAAAAATGCAGATTTGACACTGCTGTTATCTAGGCGTGCTAAGTCTTTGTCTCAACGAAGTACACTGTGGTTTGCTACTATAGAAATTATTATAGAAAATGAAAGAGTCGGTTTCGCAATATGTTCTGATTTATCATCTGTAGGTGCATATATCAGATCGGATTATCTGTTTTGTGTGGGAGAACAATTTAATATTAGATTATACCTTGCATCGCGAATCAAACCGATGGAAATATTGGGAGAGGTAATTCGCGTGGAGACCGGTGAGACTGGAATGGCACCCGGTATGGGTATAGCGTTTAGAAGGATCTCCAAACAGGATTCCGACGAATTGAAACAGTTTCTTTTGAGGAGGTTCTTAACGCATGTCTGAAAAGAAACCCAATCTGGATTTGGATCATTGGATTTCCGTTCAATGCAAAATGAATCGTTTATTTGTTCACGATTTAAAAAACCCAATTTCTGCTTTGGCAGCTAACCTTAACTATCTTGAAACTGTTCCCTTGGAGGATTCTGAGGATTTAAGAGAAGCACTGAGAGACTCTGTTCTTGCTGCAGACATGTTGCTGAAGCTTGTGGAGAATTTTGATACTATTGCTTTATTGGAATCAGGTGAACACTTCCCTATTCATGAGATAAATGTTGCTGATTTCATTCGCTCTGCTGCAGGACGAAATCGAGCTTCGGCTGATTCTGCGGGCATTAGAATTTCTTTGAGAGAACCGTTGCCGAGCATTTCCCAATCTTGGCAAACCAGATATGCTGAACTTCTTATCGACAATTTAATAATGTCAGCTGTACGGCATTCGCCTCACGGAGGCAGTGTGTTTGTGGAATTGTATGAACAAAATGGAAACGTTTGCATTGCTGTATCAGACCAGGGGCAACCCGTTGCTAAAGATTTTAGAGAAGACCTTTTTTCACGAGAGAGTCAGGTAGAAGCAAAGAAAAAACCAAGTTGTCGTTATGGAAGGGGACTTGGTCTTTACGCAGCAGGTTTGGCCGCAACAACCTTAGGCGGATATATTCAGATTGGGGAGAAGGACGGCCTATCCGAATTTGTTTTTATTTGTCCCATTGTTAAACGCACAGATGATCTTTGAACAATATTTTTACATTGAGCTTTTATACCAATCGAAATCATAATCTAACAATTCGATCCGACCTGTTCAATTGGTGCATTTTCACATAGAATGTTTCGAGTTTTAGAAATTGAGGAAATATTAACGTGAAAGAAAAAACAAAGACTATTTTGATAACTATATTATGTACTCTATTGTTTTGTTTTGCCGTTTTGGCAGAAGAATCTGACAATAACACGCAAGAAACATCAGCAAGTACAATACCAGTGATTACACAAACGTACAGCGATTGGACTCCATGGATCTATCAATCAGAAAATGATTTTGACAATGACGGAGTCTCGGATGATCAAGACAACTGTCCATTTGTATACAATCCCTCTCAAAGAGATGATGATGTGGATGACGATCTAAATGCTAAAGGGGATAAAAAATTAATTGCAAGAGGGGACAAAGTAGGTGACGCATGCGACAACTGTCCTAATCGATACAATCCGAAGCAAGAAGATTTGGACGGAGACGGGATAGGTGATGTGTGTGATAATGATGATGACGGAGATTCTATTCGTGACCATCTGGATAACTGCCCTTTAGTATATAACCCCAAACAAGAAGATTTAGATGGGGACGGATTTAAAAATAATAGTTCTAGAGATCAGAGTGATGCGGGTGATGAGGATGGAGGTTCGTCCGATGAGCAGGTCTCCAAATATCGAGGAGGAGATGCTTGCGATGAAGACATAGACGGTGACGGCATTCCAAATGACGAAGATGATTGTCCTTATATGGGTTCGGAGTTCGGGACTGAGTGCAATCGCGATTCGGACAATGACGGTGTAATGGATTTTTCCATCACAGAAGACGGAACCTTCGTATTAGATAATTGCAGATATATTTATAATCCTAAACAGGAGGATTTAGACGGTGACGGCATCGGGGACGCTTGCGATCCTGATGCTGACGGTGACGGAGTAGTGAACATTTATGACAATTGTTATAGATGCGTTGATGAAGCAAACACAAAAAGTGAACTGGGTTTCTGTTTGGCGGCCTCAGATTCTGTTAATCCGGGACAGGAGGATGCTGATAGAAACGGCATAGGTGATGCTTGTGATGATGATTTTTGTTATGTAGTACCGGAGTTATTGGATGAAGAAGCAGAAGAAATATGTTTAGATCCCAAGGCTCCGTTTAGGGTTGATACTCCAAATAATAAAAGCGGTCGAACAAAACAGTATATACCGTTGCGTCTCTTTGCAAATCGTAAGAACGCTGCTCTATTGTATTCTTGGACAGTTACAGGAAAACAGGCTGACAGTGCAACTATATATAATGCTCAAGGTGCTGTAGGAGAATCTTCTCCTTTTGAATATCGATATGCAGAGGGTGCCGAACCTGTTTTGTATTGCAAAAAACCGGGAATATACACTGTGACGGTCTATGTACGACAGGTTTTTGAAGATGAGATATCAAACGAACTCAATGTCAACGCATTAGCTTCAGCAACTATTTCTGTCAGCGGATATGATTATGAAGCCGTAAAAGATTGCAATTGTGTTACTCCCGGATCCCGTTTTAATCTTGGTTTTGATTGGTTTGCTTTTGTTCAACGACTTCTATTTATCAATTGATGAGCAAAATAATATTTAATATTAACAATATTAATGAAATGAATCTTTTCGGGAGGTTAACAGCCAATCTGTTGAAGCCCAAAGATGTGCTTGGATTCATAGGAGATTTGGGTGCCGGCAAAACATACTTAGCCGGACAGATTGCTCATGCATTGGGTGTTCCTGAATCAATATCTGTTACCAGTCCTACCTTTACTTTAATTAAGGAATATCACCAAGGTAGAATACCTATTTATCATATGGATCTATATCGTCTCAGTTCGCCGGATGATTTATATGAACTCGGTCTTTGGGAATACTACGATGGAAACGGGGTTTGCATTGTTGAATGGTCAAATATGTTTGAAGATTTATGGCCTGAACATGCACTTGTTGTAAAGATCTCTTTTCAACAAGGAGAAAGCAGACTTATTACTTTAAGCGGACAAGATAGAGGGTTGGAACTTGCTGAGAACCTAAAAACAGCATGGACAAATAGTAAATCTAAAACAAAGAATGCTGAAAATTGATCTTCGAATTCGGTTGTTAATCTGAAGCGTCAAGATATGTTTTTTGAATCTTAGGTGTGTTGCAAAACTCATCTCTTTCAAGTCTAAATACTCCAAATATTGAGTTTTCTGAAATAAGAGACGGTTGGAAAATACGTACTTCCACATTGCCGTTTTCTACTAGTGAGATAATAACATTTACGATTTGGCCGGAATTATTTGGTGCATATGCCAAGTAGCTTTTAACTCTACCGCCGGGCAATTCCATCATAGAAAGAGAATCACGTGTAACTTCTGTCATTTGCCTAACCGGAGCATCGGAAAAAAAATTATCACTTGTTGAAATAACCGCTCCGATTTGATTACCCTTTGAAAGAATATCCACATCTAAACTCATCGTTAAAACAACATTGGCTTCAAAAGATCCGGATCTGAGAAAATCCGCATCAATAATCTTACCGAAATAACATGATCCGGGAGGTGTTGAATAATCACTTAGATTATCGCATGCAACACATGAAAAACAATACACACATAATGCTGTCTGATAAAAGAAAGTTTTCATAAGTAAAATCCTAACAACCATTATTAGTCGGTACAAGTCTTCTTTCGATACCTTCTCTCAATCCCGATTGATTTAACTCTGTAAATCTCAATATTTACTTTTTTTTGAATTTAATTGGAGATTTTCCAACGATCAACCATATTGGTCAATAGACCCAAGGTTTCGCTCAATTGTTTGGTACTATGAACGATATTTCGACTAATGCTCTGGTTTTCAAGTGCTGAGGTATTAATTTCTTCAATTGCTGCTGCTATTTGAGTTAATCCGATTGTTTGCTGTTGAATATTGGTGGCGATCAGCTTTGCAAAATCAGAGTTTTCACGAATAGCTTCGCTTAAATCATTCATAACTGTACCGGCATTTGCAATTGTATTTACTCCTTCAGCAGTTCGATCCTTACCCCTTTGAGCTGTTACAACCATTGTTTCAATAGCTGCTCTAATTGCGGTTAAAGTACCTGTTATCTGTAGAGTAGCATCTTTTGATTGCTGTGCGAGATCCTTAACCTCTTGGGCAACCACAGCAAATCCTGAACCGAATTCTCCGGCTTTTGCGGCCTCGATTGATGCATTGACTGCCAAAATCTTTGATTGTTCGGCGATAGAGTTAACCGATTGAATAATATTGCCTACTTCTTCTACTGAGTTGAGCAAATTCTTGCTTTTTTCTGATATATCGTGAGATTCATCCTTGATTTGCATAATAATTTCGTAGGTCTTTTCAACAGTTTGGCGCCCCTTTTTTGAAGCTTCTGCGGTTTTCTCGGCAGCGGCTACAATGTGTTTTGCATTCGTAGCCGAACTTTGTCCGGCTTTTTCCATTTCTTCAACTGTGGCAGCGGTTTCATTTACGGCCGCAGCTTGTTGAGCTGCTGAAGAGGCAAGATCGGTCATCGCCCCCTCAGTTTCCTTAGATATTTCTGAAATTTTTGCAGTCAGGTTTTTAATTGATGAAACCTGCAAACGCATTGCTTCCGCCATTTTCTGAATTGATGAACCGAGTTTATGCAATTCGTGTAATCCGGTAGTTTCTATTTCAGCTTTTTCAAGATCACCGTCCGCTATTCGCTCAGCAGCACTAACTAAAACATTTATGGGTTTTGTCAGCTTGTAACCGATATAGTATCCAAAAATACCGACAACAACAATCCATCCAAGGGCAGTAAGGAATAATTTTATAAAAAATGATGAAGTTCGATCAAGAAACTTGCCGATATTTTTTACAATAAACAAATACCCTATTGATTGTCCCTTTATTGCTTCAATAGGTACTAAACCGACAATTGTTCTTTTGTCCGCCTCAAAAACGCCTTTTGGAGAAACCTGATTGACATACTCCAAAAAGAATTGCGATTTGGACTCTTGTCCTTCAAAAAAAAGCGGCTTCTTATTTGAGTCAAGAACGGCTAGAAATAAAATATTGGGGTTATCTTTTATATTTTTCTTTAAAAAATCCTTAACGTTATTGGTATTTTGATTGGCAATATCAACAGTAAGAGAATTTGCAATAACTGTTCCTTTAGTTATGAGGGAATCTATAAGTTCCGAATTAATATCATCATTTAAAGACTTCATTCCCCAATTGACCCTAAACAAAATGAAAATGACAAAAACAACCCATATTGCAATAATACCTAAAGTAAGGTTCCATTTGAGTGAAAGTCGCAGTTTCATTTGTTTGACCTTTTGTGAGTTGTTTTTAACCGCATGCTTATCTTTTTTAGAACCTCCTCAAATGATAAACGGCTCTACTTAACGAGAAATTAGTCACAAAATACTTTTTTTAATAAAGTAATGCATCTTTTTATCTTATAAAACCCTATGAATATTCTAACCTTTTTGTACAAATATCAAGTTATAGAACATAGTCAAACGGTCAGTTTATATAAGATCTGGTAACAAAGCTTTTCATGTGTAAAAATAGCGACCATGCTCAAAGCCGTTGAAATTAACAAAATAAAGATAGTATTTCTTTTGTCGATTTTGTCAGTTTCATGCAGAGAAAAGAAGAGTTCTTCTGAAGAAATTGATCTGATTGGGGACGAAGCAAAAATAGTAGCAGAAACAGTAGCTACTTTGGCTGTTAGTAATGAAGTTAATGAATTATATGGACTGGATCTAATTCAAGATTTGGTTTTTCGAAAGCAACGGGACGGTTGGTCGTTAACCTCCACTGATGCTCATGTAAATGTAAACAAACTCAAGACTGCGAATTTGCGTATAGTCTTCTCTGCTTTACCCTACATTTCCGCGGTGTCACCTGAAAAAACAACAATAAAGGCTATGGAAGATATGAATGTTTTGGCAGCTGAAACCGAAGGTGCAGTGGAAATTGCCGAAAGCTGGAATAATGCTAAGAAGATTGCTTCTGAAGGTCGCATAGCTGTGTTGCTGATGACTGAGAGTTCAGATGCTTTTGCTGAAGACTTTGAACTGTTAAAGAATCTAAAGAAACGCGGCTTAATTATGGTAGGTTTGGCTGCAACCAGAAACAATATTTTGGCTGATGTTGCTGTTGCTCCAAGAGATCCGGGAGGATTAACAAATAAGGGAAAACTTTTTTTAAGAGAGCTTAGGGATTTGGGTATTGCTGTGAATTTAGCGCATGCTTCTAAACAAACATTTTGGGATACTTTGGTAGAGCAATCCGGTTCAGCTGTAGTAAGTCATTCGGCTGTTGCTGCGTTGGCGGATCATCCTCGAAATCTAGATGATCTGCAAATTCTAGCTCTACTTAGATACGGAGGATTATTGGGAATAAATTTCAATCCTGAATTTCTTACAATAGGAAGCAGTGCTTCTATGGATGATTTAATCTCTCACATAATGCATATAAAAGCGTTGGGAGCTATCTCAATTATTGCGTTGGGAACAGATTTTGGGGGTATTGTTCCTCCTTCCGGTATTGAAGATATATCAGCTCTTCCAAAAGTATTCGAAGCTTTGTCGCATAGAGGTGTTACAAAAGTAGAAATGGACGGTTTAAAAAGTGCTAATGCCGTAAGGTTTTTTGATTCAATAAATGCATCTTTCGGTTCAGTACCTCTAACCAAGGATGAAATCCTAAGACCTCTATCTGTCGATTGCGAGTTTGTTTCGGGACAGTTCGAAGGGCGTCCTGCATTTTCGTGTAACGGTTTTGTGAGAGAAGTGGGAGTCAGCCTTAAGCCTTCTACCAAACAGCGATTTCGGTTAAAAGATGTTGCCTCAACTCCTGTAACCCTAGAGATTTTTGGAGATCCGGGTGTTATATGGCAGGTAGAAGCACAAAATTTAGCAGGGAAAATTATTTTTCACAAAATTGTTCAATTAAACGACAGCGGAAACGGAACTTTATCTCTTCCGTCCGGCAGCAATCTTACGCGACTGTTTCTATCTCCAACTCGAATGTCAGCTCTAAAAGAAGCGGTAATATGGGGACGAGCACCGATTGTTTCCAATTGATTCTTCATACTACCTCAAATGTTGTCGACCAAGTATTGCAGATGTTTCCCTTCAGTTCCGCAGCATCCGCCTAAAACTTTAACACCCAATTTTCGATGTAATGACAACATTGCTTGCCCCCATTCCTCTATTGGTTCGCTATGTAGATTTTGCGAGCCGTCCAATTCCTCTGCTGACAAAGATGAACCGTTTCCTTGAAAACCTAGAAGAAAGTTTTGGGGAGAGATGTCTTGTACCTCGGAGTTTAGAAATGAAGGATATGAACAATTTACAAAATAACCTATCGGCTTTCTAATTACATAGGAATTAACTTGTTTTATGGCCTCTGTTAATGGTGTTCCGTCAAGAACTCTACCGTGTTTGTCTATGACAAAACTAATAATGTATTCCAGATCGGTTTTTGACATAGCAACAGCAATGCCTTTAGCTTCTGACACAGCGGGTAGGGTTTGTGCTATCAGCAAGTCTGCTTTGGCTGCAGATAGCTCTCTGATTTGCCATTCATGAAACTCGGCGGCTTCTGATTCGCTCAGCGACTCAGAGTAACAATAAGAATCGTTTTTACAACCTATCATTCCCGCCAATAATACCAATTGAGTTTTAGAATTGGCGGTGGTTTTCCTCATAAAGCTGACCGCATCTCGGTTTATTGCAGTACAAATGCCGGATTGTTTAACCCTATCCAGATTAGATCTCCATGTTGGGGTTAATAGTAGAATTAAAACAGCAGACGCCTTTGCGATCTTTAAATACTCATTATAAATGTCTGCCATAGCTCGGCGTCCGGCATTGTTGTAAATCAACCCTGAGTTGGCCAACAGTGGATCAAGCTGTACAGCAGGATTGCGACGAAGACGCTCAACAACCGATGCTTCTGTAAGTACAAATGAACTGTTTGTGAGAATTTCTATCATATGAGAGACTAATTAATTCAAAACCAAAATTTCTAGAAGCGGTTTATTATTGCTCGAAAATATGGACAGTCTATATTAATAGCTGTTTTTAAGAAAGGTTTGTCAAATTGTCTGAAATAAAAGGTCATTTTGTTGCAGAAAAAACAGCAGAGTTAATTAATAAAGGAGTTAAAATACTATCTCCATGGACTGTAGAAGTAGATTCGGCTGTAAATCCTGACCTTGTAGATAACAATGTTGTGATTCATGCCGGATGCCGGATTAGAGGGGAGCGAACCGCTATCGGTCCGGGATGCGTTATCGGTGAAGAAACACCGGCAACCCTTGAAAATTGTCAGTTGGAAAAAAATGTCATGTTAAAAGGCGGGTTTTTTTCCGGTTCGGTGTTTCTGAACGGGGCGAATGTGGGCAGCGGGGCTCATGTGCGTCCTGATTGCCTTTTAGAAGAAGAAGCTAACGGTGCTCATTCTGTAGGCATCAAGCAAACCATTCTTTTATCCTATGTAACATTAGGAAGCTTGATCAATTTTTGCGACTGCTTGATGGCGGGAGGCACGGATAGAAAGCATCACAGTGAAGTCGGCTCTTCTTATATTCATTTCAATTACACTCCTCATGGAGATAAAGCTACCCCATCTCTAATCGGTGATGTACCTCGTGGAGTAATGCTTAATTGTGCGCCAATTTTTTTGGGCGGCCAAGGAGGGTTGGTAGGGCCTGCTAGGATAGAATATGGAAGCGTAATTCCAGCGGGAAATGTTTGTCGTAAGGATGTTCTATCAGAAGGGACTCTTTTTTCGTCCAATTATGAATCACAGTTGATATGTTCAAGGCCCTATAATTTAAAAACATATGGCAATATCAACCGCTTAATTACTAATAACCTGATATACATTGGAAACCTTCAAGCACTAAAAGAGTGGTATAGGTTTGCCAGAAAATCTCGCATGGACAGCAATATGTTCTCCAGAGTATGTTATGAAAGTGCTCTATTAGTTATCGACAGAATTTTAAAAGAGCGAATTAAAAGGTTGGGAGAGGTTGCTGAAAAACTCGTAGAATCGGTTCGGATATTGGATGAACAGAGTTTTAATAACTTAAATTCAAAGAGTATTGCCGTACAAAAATCCTTTATTTCAGACTGGCCTTATATAGAAGAACAACTCAAAAAGGGACCCTCTGCAAATGCTGGAAAAGCTGAGAGATCTCTTTTTCTTAAGGATTGGGAAAGCATTGACCTTGATATTGAGCACACAAAGGCTGTTGCTGCTCTATCGAATCACACTTGTTCGGCGGGAAGCCTTTGGCTCCAATCGATTGTGGATTCGACATCATCTCTTTGGGGTTATAAGTAGATATATCAGGTTGTTCGTCAGGTAGTAGTTTATTTGAGTTAAATGGACTGGTTTCTACCAAACGGATCGGATATCATACAGTTATCGATCATTATGAAAAAACCGGTTTTTTCTGCTTTTCTATTGGCGGCGAATGGGCACAAATTATTTTGCCTTCATTTCGCCGCCG
>CAYWLQ010000134.1:0-16369 GCA_964458775.1 uncultured Myxococcales bacterium
CCGTATCCGTGTCCGTGTCCGTATCTGTGTCCGTATCTGTGTCCGTGTCCGTGTCCGTATCCGTTTCCGTGTCCGTGTCCGTGTCCGTGTCTCCATCGCTATCTGCGTCCGCATCGCTGTCTGCGTCCGCATCGCTGTCTGCGTCCGTATCGCTGTCCGTATCCGCATCTGCATCCGTATCGCTGTCGGCATCCGCATCCGCATCCGTATCGCTGTCCGCATCCGCATCCGCATCCGCATCCGCATCCGTATCGCTGTCCGCATCCGCATCCGTATCGCCGTCAATATCTGCGTCCGTATCGCCCTTTTCCGTATCCGCCTCGTTACCGTCTTTGGAATCCGCACATCCGAATACCCCAAAAAAGCACACCGCAATAGCCGACACTTTGTTTATTATTGTCTTTTTCTTCATGCCTCACCTTTAATAAAAGAGTTTTGGTTTGTTACCCGAATAATTTGTTTTCACAAAAACAAACACTTCAAAGAAATCAGTGGCTTCGTTTTTAGAAACAGGGCGGAATCCTATTAAACAGATATTTTCGGAGTATTTAAAGAATGGAGCCTAATCAATGATTATCCGAACAACGAATGGCAGATGACGGAAGAATATTCAGATTTTAAAGTAAACTCAATTATCTGAGGGTATCCACTCGACCGAATTATAATCCCACCTATTTGCCGGAGAAGTATCTCTCACCCAGTTATAGTAATAGCGGATCTGCCACTGGTCGAATTGGTTGACCCCAGGGTTCTGCGCCGTGCCGGTATTATAAGTATAGTGCATCATGGTTCTGCTGCTGCTTCCGTAACTTGGCGGGTTACGCAGTTCGCAACCGCAGCATGGGCCGCCGTACCAGTCGTAAAAGCCGAATGCGTGTCCGATTTCATGAATCATAGTGCCGTGGATTGAGCCTGTATTGTTGTGAGCGTCTGCAGCACTTACCGCCGCGCCGTTGGTTCCCTGATTACCCCATCGAAAACCCCAGTCGCCGCCTTCGGCCGAACCGTTGCCGCCTTCCTTGTTATGGGTAAGCCACAAATACAAATCGTAACGGCCGTTAAGCCCTCCAATGGATTCGGGCCAATTGTAGTTTATGTGACCTCCCGAAGTATTATTAACAGTATTGTAATTGAGGAATCTTGACCTATTACTCGGCGCTGAAGCCATAAAGCCTGTGGTGTATCCGCTCATCGGACTTTCATGATTAGAGTTAACCCATATTATTTCATTCGGCTGTCGGTCTAGTATCAAGTTTTCGTTCTGAACAGCCCAACCCACAACGGCGACAGGAATCTCCCCAAATGGAAAGTCCTCATATCCCATAAGGGGCCGTATCCATTCATTTATTCCATCGTAAAGCATAGCCGCAAGACGCTGTCGTTGTTGAAGGGTTACCGTTTGGTCTGATTCCCATCTCACAGCCCAGTTGATAGAGCCTCCTCCCGCGTAAAGCTGGTGAAATATAAGGTTTCCTGCACTCCCGCCCGTACCTCTAATAACAGGTTCGCATACGTTACGGACATTCTTAACCCAATCAAATATTTCTTTCTCAAACGCCGGAATATCGCTGAGAGTTCGTTTTGTTTGAGGCGTCCATCTAGCGTAAATAGTAGTATTCGAAATGAATTTAGTGCCGGTCGCACCCGATAGAATTCTAGTACCGCCCGTTGCAGCATCTGTTGTAAACCAACCCCGAAAATCGAAACCGTTTCTGGTCGGAGACGGTAGAATTAGCGGAGTGTACATATCCCCGGTCAGGTTGCCGTATGTATCCGTTTTGACAATCATGTTCTTCGGAGAACCTGTATAATTTTGGTTGAGCGTTATTAAGAACTGCCCGGGCTCTGTTTCGTCCGTATCGGTGTCAGAATCCGTATCCGTATCGGTGTCAGAATCCGTGTCCGTATCGGTGTCAGAATCTGTGTCCGTATCGGTGTCAGAATCCGTGTCCGTATCGGTGTCAGAATCCGTGTCCGTATCGGTGTCAGAATCCGTATCAGCATCTATGTCGGAATCAGCATCAGCATCAGTATCGGTGTCAGTGTCAGTATCGGTATCAGCATCCGTGTCCGAATCAGTATCGGTATCAGCATCAGCATCAGCATCAGAATCGGTATCAGCATCACTGTCAGTGTCAGCATCGGAATCGGTATCAGCATCAGCATCAGAATCAGAATCAGAATCGGTATCAGCGTCGGAATCGGCATCAGTGTCCGTGTCGGCATCAGCGTCGGAATCTGCATCAGTATCCGTATCGGTATCGGCATCGGAGTCGGCATCGGCATCAACGTCAGTATCTGCATAGCTGTCACTGTCATTTTCGTTTAGCAGTTCGTCATCTGCATCATTGGTGCAACCTGCAAAAACAAAAAGAACAATTGTTGCCTTTAACAATATTAAGACATTCAATTTCACCAAAGCGCCTCCTTTTTGTACATAATCCGTGCTAACGGATATGATCGTTTACACCCAGCAATACCCGATAACCTTTAAAAACTTGCACTTCATTATTAGGTAGTTTCATTCTTGACATCAAATATTCACGGAGATATCTACGTTATGTCGCATTGGCAATAACGACCGAAATATTAGGAGTTAACAATGGATGATAATGAGCTGAAAAAGGCCGTTGAAGCAGAAGCAAAAAATGTAGACGGAAAGTTAAAAATTTCGTGTACTTCGGCATTGGCGTTAGCAGAAAAATTGAATATGCTGCCTAGTAAGATAGGAAAAATGTGTGATGAGTTGGGCATTAAAATTTCGGCCTGCCAATTGGGATGTTTTAAGTGAAACTCGGTGTAAAACTCTATCTTTCAACAGAAAATCTGACCGGAATTTTCGGTAACGGAAAATGGAAACTTCTCAATGCTATTAAGCAACAAGGATCTATGAATAAAGCGTCTGTTTCTCTACAAAGAGGTTACCGCAAAGTTTGGGGAGATATTCAAAAAGCAGAAGACGGATTCGGTAGGTTGTTAATAAAAAGGCAACGCGGAGGAGCTTCAGGCGGTCAGTCTGAGTTGACAGACTTCGGCAAAGAGCTGCTTACGGCTTGGGACAATGTATACAAAGAAGTAACGATACAAGCTGAAAAGTCTTTTAAGAAACACGTTGCTCCTTTGCTGAAAAAAAAAACAAATGATATTTAATCTCTTAATTTCTGTTTTCTCTGACACAAGGTTTCTTTTAAAATGCTAATTGATCCTTTCGGTAGAATTGTTGACTATTTAAGAATCTCTATAACGGACAAGTGCAATTATAGATGCATTTACTGCATGCCTAAGGAAGGTGTTACTCTTAAAAGACACGATGAAATATTGCGACTAGAGGACCTGGCAAAAATTGCTCAAGCCGGGGCGGAATTGGGCATAAGAAAAATACGTCTTACCGGAGGTGAGCCTCTTGTAAGAAAGAATATTGTAACCTTGATTAAATGGCTGTCTGGAATTTCCAAAATACAAGAAGTGGTAATGACCACCAACGGCTCGCTTCTTACCGAAGAATTCGCAGTAGCGCTGAAAAAGGCGGGGCTTGGACGAATAAATATTTCACTGGACACTCTCAATCCGGTCAAGTTTCACAAATATACCAGGTTGGGCAACATTGAGGATGTGTTGCGGGGTATTCAATCGGCAAAGAAGGCGGGTCTGTTACCGATAAAAATCAACATGGTCATCTTTCCTGAAACATCCAAAAAAGAAATAGATGAAATGAGTTCATATTGCGAATCTGAGGGATTTGTGCTTCAAAAAATTATGCAGTTTTCGCTTTATGATAGGAATGATTTATCAAACAAGTTTCATACTGAAAGACCGCCAAAATGTGAATCTTGCAATAGGCTTAGGCTTACCGCGGACGGGCATATCAAACCGTGCTTGTTCTCTGATTCTGAAATTAAAGTAAATTTAAACAATATAGAAGAAAGCATTCTTAAGGCGGTTGCCTCTAAACCTAAAAACGGAACCGCGTGTACAAGACGTACAATGGATAAAATAGGAGGCTGAATGAAACTGTCACATCTCGATGATACGGGCGCTGCTCGCATGGTGGATATTTCTGAAAAAACAAGAGTTAAAAGAACCGCCAGAGCATCGGGTACTGTTTTGCTCAAGCCTGATACACTTATATTGCTAAAAGAAAAAACTCTTAAAAAGGGCGATGCCCTAGCTTGTGCACGCATTGCAGGTATTATGGCGGCAAAAAAAACTTCGGATCTTATTCCCCTTTGTCATCCCATTGCCATTGACAAAATAGATATTGAATTTGAATTTTTCGATTCCGGGGTCACTGTACAATCAACTGCTGTTTGTGTTGATAAAACCGGAATAGAAATGGAGGCATTGACGGCAGTCAGCGCAGCTGCTTTGACTATCTATGACATGTGCAAAGCAGCTGATAAATCCATTACAATAACAGACATCCATCTTGTCGAAAAATTTAAGGAACCCATATAAAATGACAACATTTAAAGTTGTATCTGTAAATATCTCTGAAAATACCGGTGAAAAGAAAAAACCGGTAGATAAAGTAATGCTCAAAGCCCGTCACGGAATATTAGGTGATGCCCACGCTAAAGACTGGCACAGACAGATTTCTTTGTTGGCAAAAGAAGATATCGACTCAATGAGAAACAAAGGTATAGAACTAAAATATGGGGATTTTGCAGAAAATATTACCACCGAGGGAATTGCCCTATCCGCTCTTCCTGTCGGAACACGCTTAAAGATTGACAACGCAATACTAGAAATAACCCAAATAGGAAAAGAGTGTCATATGGGTTGTGAAATTAGAAAGCAAGTGGGAGATTGCGTAATGCCTCGCCGGGGAGTGTTTGCAAAGGTATTAGTGGGCGGAGAAATTTTAGAAAACAGTAAGGGAGCTATCTATGCCGGCATTGTCTCAGATGAACTTTAATTGTCAACATCTCGTAAGGGCGGGCCGGTTGGAACAGATTGGAAGTTTGAGATGTTCTGACCACAAGCCCTCCCGGCTTGGGACTTTATCTTAACTGCTCCAACTTTCGTCGGACAGTTCTTCTTCTTTGTAGTCGGTTCCGTCAAACGATACCAACAACGGCAAATCTTTTTCAGAGTCACGTGTTTTAACGGCAACAGGTCTCGACCATATGGCATAAAGATTTTTCAGAACCTCTTGAGTGTACGACGGGTCTAAATCCACACCTCTATGGTCGTGTTCTAAAAGCAGATTGTTTTTGTTACCGGCATTGGCATCCACCAATCGAATCTTCGGTTGCCCCATATTGGTCAGCTGCATTAGCAGTTTTTGTTTAATATCCAAAAACTCCCTGGATTCTATTTCATAACGTCGATTATGTTTATTGTACCCAAAAGAGAAAAGCTTTTGCTCGATTGCAAATTCGTAGGTAAGAAATTCGTCGATAAAAGTTATGTCGTTGTGAGTCTTACGGACCTCAAATATTTTTTGCATACCAAGTCTTAGTTTTTTGTCCCAAGTTTCTCTTTTTTCGAGGCTGTCACATTCGTCCCAATCGCGACCGAACTGACCTTTGTCCCAACGTTCCTTTATATGACGAAACAGCTCAACACCCATTTTATAAGGATTTAAACGTCCTTTAGACGTTGCAGTAACCATTGAAGCATGATCAGCATAATCAACAATCTCTGAGGCATCGAGCGCTTTTTCGGTCATGATCTTTGAGTGCCAGAAAGTAGCCCAACCCTCGTTCATTATTTTAGTCTGTGCTTGAGGAGCAAAGTAATATGCCTCTTCACGTATAATTTCCATGACCCCCCGCTGCCACGACTTGAGAGGCGCATGCTCCATTAAAAAAGCCATTACATCAGATACAGGTTCAGCAGGAAATCGCATCTGCTTAGCATCTTCTTCTGCTTTTGCTTTCCGCTTGGCCTCAATGAATTCGGGAGGATTGATATACTTGTCCATATAAGACTTGGCTTTTATTCTAGGAACATCACCTTCACCCAATAATTCATCATCTTCTTCACGAGACAGCTTCTTCACAGGTTCTACGCGGGGCAGAGGAGGATTGTGAATGTCGATCAAGTTGTCGATAGATAAACATACATCAATAAAATTTTCTACCTTATCGGTTCCGAACCTATCCATATAGCCGCGGATTCTGGAACCGTGATTTGCCATTTCGTCTATCATTCGTCGGTTAGTATGCGCAAACCACAAGTTGTTCTTAAAAAAATCGCAATGAGCAAAAACATGAGCCATAACCAGCTTTTGGTCGACTGTTGAGTTTCCCTCCAATAGATAGGCAGTACAGGGATTGTTATTTATTACCAGCTCATATATTTTGGATAAACCGTATATGCTGGTTTTTTTCATTCGCTCATATTCCATGCCGAAACGCCAATGCGGATATCGCGTGGGAAAACCTCCGTATGAAGCTATTTCGTTCATTTCATCATAGTTCACTATTTCAAAAAAAGTTGGAAAATAGTCGAGGCCGAATTCTTTTGCATACACATCGATTTCGGCCTGAATTTCGGCCAGATAACGAGGGAGTCCGCCCTGCAATTTCATAAAAGTTCTCGCCATACCTATTTCCCCTTGCCTAGAAAGTCTTTAATCGAATCAGTAATGCCGGAGCGGTCCTGTATCTCTGACAAAATTACCTGCTCTGAATCCGGAAACTTTGCTCTAAGATCGCGAATAAACTGCCCTGACCCATAGGGACTATGCACCTGTCCGTATCCGAACATGTTCGACGCCGGGACAATTTTCTTTTCCAACATCTCAAGACTTTGTCTAGTATCATCTGAAGACCAATTGTCACCGTCAGAAAAATGAAAGGGATATATATTCCAATCTTCAGGAGGATAGTCCGCTTCGATTATGTCAATGCAGACCTTATATGCTGAGGAGATCATCGTGCCTCCTGATTCACGAGTATGAAAAAAGGTCTCTCGGTCAACTTCCCGAGCTGCGGCATCGTGTATGATAAATCGTGTTTCCAGTCCTTTGTACTGAGTGGAAAGCCAGGCATCTATCCAGAATGACTCGATTCTGACAATTTCTTTTTGCTCTTCACCCATGGAACCTGAAACATCCATCATATAAATGATTACAGCGTTAGCTTCGTGAACCTCCTCGGTTCTCCATGAGCGATATCTTTTGTCATCTTTGATTGGAATGATAACAGGTCGTTCGGGACGATAAATTTCGGACGCTATCTGACGCTTAAGTGCCTCTCTGTAAGTTCGCTTAAAATGCCTAAGAGACTCCGGTCCGACTTTCTTTATTCCGACATAGCGATCACGGGTTGATACCACTCGCTCTTTGCCTTTTTCCTCTAAGTTGGGCAGCTCCAGCTCTTCTCCCAAAATTTCGGCAAGTTCTTCAATAGCGACATCCACTTCCAAAACATGGGTGCCTTCCTGGTCCCCCGCTTCTCCTGCCCCGTCCTCAGCATCAGATTGACTTAAAGGGTCTCCCGGTTCTCCGTCACCCTGCCCCACACCGCCTTGTTGTCTGGTACCATATCGAAGTCTGGGAATATCTATTTGAGGTACCGGTATAGACACCACCTTTTTGCCCTCTTGACCGAACAATTCGCCTTTGGAAATAAATTTTCTTAAATTTTGGCGAACGCGACCTTTTACTATTTGTCGAAAACGAGCATGGTCCTGGTGGATCTTGAGATGCATCAGCGAGCATCTCCTCTGGCAAAGATCGATGCTACAAAATTAAGCACATCCGTAGCGCATATTTCGCAATATCCGTGTTTGGTTATTAGCCTGTTTTTAACCACATCTATTTTTTCCTGCATTTCTCGATCTATTACCTGGCTTACCAAAGATGACAGTTTGATAGAATCTTTCTGATCTTCAAAAAGCTTCATTTCCAAAGCTCTGCGAAGTCTATCATTGGTATCATAACGAAATTCCTTGCCGTCAACTGCCAGAGCTCCGATAAAATTCATAATCTCTTTTCTAAAATCGTCTTTTCGACTGTCCGGAATATCGATTTTTTCTTCAATAGAGCGCATCAGTCTCTCGTCCGGAGCTTCGTCCTGCCCTGTGTAGCGATTACGCACTTTCTCTTTGAGTGTATAAGCTTTTACATTATCAATGTAGTTGAAGGCCAGATTTGTTATCGCCTCTTCATCAGCGGAAATTGCACGTTGAACTTCATTCTTAACGATTTCTTCATATTCTTGTTTTACCACAGATATCAATTCGCCGTAATGCTTGCGTCTATCTTCTTCGGTTATTAATCCGTGGCTTCTCAGTCCCTTATCCAGTTCGTTAAGAACCATAAACGGATTAAGACAACCTTCTGCCTCCGATACTATTGCATTTGAGATTTTGTCTTGTACATAACGAGGAGAAATACCATCCATTCCCTCTCGCTCGGTTTCTTTACGAAGTTCTTTCACATTGTCCTGAGTAAAACCGGGAAGCATTTTTCCATCATAGAGTTTCATTTTTTGAAGCAATGTGAGCCCTGCCTTTTTGGGTTCTTCAAGACGAGTCATTACAGCCCACATCGCAGCAGTTTCAAGTGTATGCGGAGCTACGTGCACTGAGGGAACTTTGTTTTGAGCAAAATCCTTTTCGTAGATTTTCATCTCCTCAGACAATTTTGTAATATAGGGTATATCAATTTTTATGGTTCTGTCGCGCAAGGCTTCCATATATTCATTGGCTAAGAGTTTTTTGTATTCGGCCTCGTTGGTATGTCCAATTATTACTTCATCTATATCGGTTTGGGCGAACTTTTTCGGCTTAATCATATGTTCTTGGCTTGCTCCCAAAAGATCATATAAAAATGCCACATCCAGTTTTAACACCTCGACAAACTCAATGAGACCCCGATTGGCAATATTGAATTCACCGTCAAAATTAAAAGCCCGAGGATCTGAATCCGAACCGTATTCTGCGATTTTGCGATAATTGATATCGCCGGTAAGCTCTGTTGAATCCTGATTCTTTTCATCCTTGGGTTGAAAAGTGCCGATGCCGATACGGTCTTTTTCGGACATTACCAATCGTTTTATACGAATATGTTCGATAACCTTAGCCCAATCACCGTCGTATTTTTTCATCAGCTCATTGAAGGTAAATCGACATGCAGGACACAAATCACCTTCAATATGCACCTTGAATTTCTCATCCTTCAGTCCCAATTCTTTTAGAGCAGAATTTCTCCAGGCGGGAGGAATCAATCTCAAGGGTTCCTCATGCATAGGACAAGGCATAACCTTATCATCATCGAGAAGCCACTCATGGGTAAACAAGGCACCGTTTGAAGATTTTGTGTATTTCTCTATACCCTTCTTTAGCAATCGAACAATGGTGCTTTTAGAGCTTCCCACCGGACCGTGAAGCAGTAAAACTCTCTTTTCCGGACCGTATCCCTCTGAAGCTGCCTTGAGAACATTAACAAAACGCATAAGAGGAATATCCAAACCGAAAATAGAATCTTTACCGCCGACATTGTCATGTTCGAAAAAACGGTACTTTACGATTCGCTTTTTATTATCGATATATTCTTCGGTACCGTGTTCCAGAATCATATCATACATTCTTTGAAAAGCCGTTCTTGTAACCTTAGGATCGGATTTTACAATTTCGAGATACTGTTCAAAATTTCCGCTCCAGTTAAGTTCCCGATATTCATCAAAATTTTGTTGTGCGGCAATTTTGCCAATCAGACCGCGATTTTCGGTTTCGCTCATTTTGCTCCTCCGAGGGAATTTGTATTATTTATAGCTCATTCATATACGTTTTTTTAGTGTACGTGTTACCGATAACGATTCAAACAAGTTTTAACAAAATTAGACGTTTCTTTGCAATAATGACAAGAATTAGCATCGTTAAAAGGTGTTTTACGGCAAAAAAATGCACATTTTGAAAAAAACTGTTTGATTCCCGACGCTGTGCTCTATAAAAACGGCACAGGATATTCCTATGCCGGGGTGGCGGAATTGGTAGACGCAAGGGACTTAAAATCCCTCGGGGGTAACTTCATACGGGTTCGATTCCCGTCCCCGGCACAAAAAAAGTTTTTTAACTGATAATTGTTGTTTTGGAAGAAACCAAGTACACCAAAGAAAAAATCCCTTTGAAAAAGAGAGTTTGCGGTATTTGTTAATAATCAAAGAACCCAAAAAACCTATTTTTTGACTCAGTGTAGCATAATGTGGTTATATGTAGGCAGAAAACCTCAAAGGAGACCGCCATGTATAAAAGGTCAGAAATTCGCAGACAAATTAACTTGCCTATAGAGATTGCGGCATCATTTGCAGACAGCCTTTTTTGTTTACGCTCCCATAATCTAAGTTCCAAAGGGCTCTTTGTTGAGAGTTCAATAATGCCGAATCTCGGAGAGTTTGTCGTGTGTTCGTTTGAACTTGATAAGCAATACTGTTTTTTTGGACAGGTTAAGAGGGTTAACCTACTAAGGCGCAAAAGCGACACTGAGATTGCAGGATTCGGTATAAAATTTGTGGATGCTTCAGTTTATGAACAACAATCCATTTTTGATTCACTAAAAGGACTGCCTCCGCCTGTTCCCGCAAAGCGACGTGACGGCGTTGTCATTCGAAAAATTATTAGAGTGTAAAGGCGGTTACTTTTATTACGTTAATTCTATAAATTCCTTGAATTGTTGCTTTAGTCTTCTGGAAACTGGAATCGGAGTTTTAGGATATTCAGTCAGAAACACATAACTTTCTGAGGTCTGAAAACCTTGAATGTGTTTTTTATTGATAATGTGACTTCGGTGACAGCGAAAAAATTGCTTTGCATTAAGTCTTTTTTCGAGTGAAACCAATGACAGTGAGCAAAAGTGCTCATTGCCGTATTTGTCGTGAACAACTGTTTCGTGATTTTCACTCGAAAACCAGGGTATCTCCATTACATCCAACCATTGTTTCTTATTGCCGCAAGTACAAACCACCTTGCGCATTGACGAAGTACCTTCCCGATACACTTCGATCCAGCTTCCGTTCACCGCCCGTTGTGCCTTTTCGAGTGCAGCGGCAAGACGTTCAGGTTCAACCGGTTTCACCAAATAGTCCAAAGCTGATTTTTCAAAGGCTTTGATTGCATATTCGTTATGAGCAGTGCAAAAAATCAGCACAAAATTTCGTTCGTTTTCTTCGAGTTGATCAAGCAAATCAAAACCGGAAATTTCCGGCATTGAGATATCAAGAAACAACAGATGTGGTAACCACGTATTTATAATTTCAACTGCTTTTATAGGGTCGGTTTCAGTTCGAATATCCAAATGTGCATTGAGTTGCAAAAGCTTACGTTGCAATAGTTGCACAGCAAGCGGTTCGTCATCAACAATGAGCACTCTTTCAATCATTTAACGGTTCTCCTGTGTCGGTTAATTTTAGCGGTAGAAGAAGTATAGCTGCGGCCTTGTCGTGATCGATTTGTAACCGGTAGCTTGCACCGTTACCAAATAAAAGCGATAAACGCATGTCAATATTACTTGTGCCGAATCCTTTGACTGCTAAGGCATTTGAGGCTTCGCTATTAACCGGATTTTCTACTATTGTTAAAAGAGTGTCTTCTCGATTAGAAACCTGTATTTTAATTGTTCCTCCGTTGGAGCATTTTTCAATACCGTGCTTAATGCTATTTTCCACAAGAGTCAGCAATAGCGTAGCCGGAAACAATGCAGTTTGCAAAACCTTGGGAACATCAATGGTATATTGCAATCTGTCATCATAGCGCATCTGCTGAAGTTGAAGATAATCTGTAACAAGTTTTAGTTCATCATTAAAAACAACTGTCTTTTTTTCTGATGCGTTTAGTACACTGCGGTACATAGCAGCAAGTCGTCGTAGGTTTTCTTTGGCCCGTTCCGGTTCGGTATCGACAAGCAGCTCCAAGCCGTTGAGACAGTTGAAAAGAAAATGCGGGCGAATTTGAGCTGTAAGAGCTTGCCAAACAGCCTCTGTCTGTACCATATGCGCCAAGAGTGCTTTTTCTTTTTCTTGCCTTAGGTTTGTGGACATAGCTAAGATAATGTAAGCAGATACAACAGGAACAAGCGCAGCAAACAGCGGTTTGGAAACAAGCAGCGTTATTGAAATGCCTGTAAAAACAGAAACGATTGGAAGAGCAAGAGCCGTTGAAACAACGACCGCGATGAGGCGAACGGCAATGCGGTATATTAGGTTTAACTTTAAAGGTTTAGGAAAGTATCTTATTAACAGAGAAGAACACAAAGCAATACAAACGGAAAATACCGAAGCATGTATCAGTATTAATGTCAATGATGCTGTCGAGTTAACGGCCGCAACAATTGGTGTTACCAACAGGCAGAGAAAAAGAGCAACTTTACCTTCATTTTTTAGCGTCTTAAAAAACAACATCTAAATTTCCGATCAAAAACCATACTCGCATTGGATGGGTTTGGTAAAGGCTAAATAGAAGTCTAACGGCAAGAACGTCTCCCTTGCAGATTCAATCGCTCTCATTCTGGCAATTGCAGAAGTTCGGTCTGCATTTTCATAGGGAGTGAAGTCTAAAAATCGATCACTTTGAGTACTTGCAATCATCGGCTGTTCAGCACAAGAGAAATCCAAGTCATCAAAAGATACGGTTGCTTTTTTTTGGGGAAGACCGTTTGCAAAAGATCGCCAGGCAACCTTCTTCGTGCTTTGATTCCAAACTATTTGCCATTTTATCAGAGAAGGTATTCTAGCAGCATGAAGCAACGAAAAAACCGATTCGGTTGAGCGAGGTGTTTCGTTTCTAAGGCCGCTCGCAATAATTTCGAATCGTCCTCTTTGAGCATCATTTGAAAACAGAAGTTGCAGCCAATTCTTATGGAGTGATTTTTGATAGCTCAGTAGATCTTTTTTATAAGTGTTATTGGCGAGAACCTTTATGAGCATACGGTCTTCCGAAACAATGTTAACCTCATTTCCCTGTCCATAGACCACAATAGTTTTTCCTGATGCATCACTTACATAAAAGTGGAGCGGTATTATAACCTGACCGAATGATGTACTCTGAACAAAAGTGGTTACTTCACTAACGGATTGAAAATTGTCAAGCAGGTATTGTACCCACTCCAAAGAAACTAAACCTTTCCCTGATTGAAGCGGTTGCTGAAAATCAACTTGGTGAAGAGATTCCACGACCAGACCTTTTTCATTCATGCCGCTAATAGGCAATCCTGGAGCAAGAGAGGTAAAAGACACACTGCCGTACCTGGATATCCATTGAACAGGGTTATCAGATGTTTGTTGAAACTGAACTCTCCTTGCCCCTCGCGGGTTTGTTACGACAATGCCTTCGCCGATATACCAGTCAAAATTTTTAGCCGTTAGTTGCCCGTCAGACGTTTGAGTTGAGAATACAGTACAACACTCTCCTTTATGAGTAAGAGAAAATAGTGCTGAAAAAAGATAGATTACAATAATCGTTCGTCTCATGATTGCCTCCGTGTGTTTGTTAAAAAATTCTTCATCCAATGATTAAACGTGAATTTCATCAAATGTGTTTCACCTGGGTTCCAAACGGTCGATATTGAGTTCCAAACGGGAAAAGGCAGGTAAGCCGAAGTTACAAGAGCACCGAGCCGATGGTACAAGAGCACCGAGCTGAAGGTATGGTATGAACGGTATGAACCGGATACATAGGTAACAGAAAAACCGTAACCGTCCAGTCGGGCACCATTTGAAAAAGCGAAGCGAAATTCTCTGTATTTCTAAAATGGCTGTTTTCTTGTTTGTAACGGTCATCCCTGTAGCTTGTTAGAAAATATGCAATAAAAACTTATGTTTAGTCTGCTTTTTGTCCGTTCCTATCCATAAAAAAATGCTCTAATAAGTAGCCTCTGTATTGGAAATATGCAACAATACCGCCAATGTCGACACCTGAACATCAACTTGAAAAACAGCTCATCAAGAAGTTGACCGGTCTCAAATACGAATACCGACCGGATATTCGTAACCGTTTATCACTTGAGAAAAATTTTCGCGAAAAATTCGAGTCGCTTAATCGTGTACACCTTACTGACAGTGAATTTACACGCATTTTGGAGGATATTATCACTGCGGATGTTTTTACGGCGGCACGCACGCTTAGGGAGCGCAGCGACTTTGTCCGAGATGACGGAACGCCTCTAAATTACACCTTGGTCAACATAAAGGATTGGTGCAAAAACACCTTTGAGGTGATTAATCAGCTCCGTATCAACACGGACAACAGCCATCACCGATATGATGTAATCCTGCTCATCAACGGGGTGCCTGTTGTGCAGATCGAGCTTAAAACCCTCAGCATCAGCCCGCGCCGGGCTATGGAGCAGATTGTCGAATACAAGAACGATTCCGGAAACGGTTACACAAAGACACTTCTATCTTTTATTCAGCTCTTTATTGTCAGCAATCGCAGCGAAACCTGGTACTTTGCCAACAACAACAACCGTCATTTCACCTTTAATGCTGATGAACGGTTCCTGCCCGTCTATCAGTTTGCTGGTGAAGACAATAAAAAGATTACTCATCTCGACAAATTCGCTGAGACTTTTCTCGTAAAATGCACACTGGGGCAAATGATCAGCCGTTACATGGTGCTTGTCGCCTCCGAGCAAAAACTGTTGATGATGCGGCCCTACCAGATCTACGCGGTCAAGGCCATTGTGGAGTGCATTCATCAGAATTGCGGAAACGGGTACATCTGGCATACCACAGGTAGCGGTAAGACACTCACATCATTCAAGGCCGCGACGCTTCTCAAGGACAATCCCGACATCGAGAAATGCCTATTCGTTGTGGATCGCAAGGATCTAGACCGGCAGACCCGAGAAGAGTTCAACAAATTTCAAGAAGGCTGCGTCGAGGAAAACACCAATACCGGAACATTGGTGAGGCGCCTCCTTTCAAACGACTATGCAGACAAAGTAATCGTCACCACCATCCAAAAACTGGGGCTGGCGCTGGATGAAAACAGCAAGCGCAACAAGCAGCGAAAGAAGAAGGACCAACCGACCTATAAGGAGCTGTTGGCCCCCCTCAGCAATAAGCGTATGGTGTTCATTTTCGACGAGTGCCACCGCTCTCAGTTCGGTGATAACCACCGCGCCGTCAAGAAGTTCTTCCCCAACGCTCAACTCTTCGGCTTTACCGGCACGCCTATCTTTGAGGAAAACGCCACCGCGCAGAAGATTGAGGATCAGCAGGCCTCCATGAAGACCACCGAGGAGCTTTTCCAGAAGAAGCTTCACGCCTACACTATTACCCATGCCATTGAAGACGGAAATGTACTCCGTTTCCATGTGGATTACTTTAAGCCGGAAGGGAAGAAAATTCCCAAACCCGGTGAAGCTCTCACGAAACGCGCTGTCATTGAGGCCATTCTGGACAAGCACGACGCAGCCACGGGCGGACGCAGATTCAACGCGTTGCTCGCCGCCGATTCTATTAATGACGCAATTGAATACCACGGATTGTTCACCGAGATTCAGAATGACAAACAATCGAAAGAGACCGATTTCAAACCGCTAAATATCGCTTGTGTCTTCTCCCCGCCTGCCGAAGGAAACAAGGACGTGCAGCAGATCCAGGAAGACCTGCCGCAGGAAAGGGCCGACAACGAGCAGGAGCCCGAGAAGAAAAAGAAAGCGCTCAAGGCTATTCTAGATGACTACAATGCCCGTTTTGGTACCAACCATACGATCGGCGAATTCGACCTCTATTATCAGGATGTGCAGAAGCGCATCAAAGATCAGCAGTGGCCTAATTCAGATTTTTCCCATGCGGAAAAAATCGATATCACCATCGTTGTGGACATGCTATTAACCGGCTTCGATTCCAAATATCTAAATACACTCTATGTAGATAAAAATCTCAAGTATCACGGTTTGATTCAGGCGTTTTCCCGCACTAACCGAATACTTAACGGCACCAAGCCTTACGGTAATATTCTCGATTTTCGGCAGCAGCAGGAAGCAGTGGATGCCGCCATCGCGCTTTTTTCCGGTGAAGAGACGGGAAACAAGGCTCGCGAAATTTGGCTCGTGGACAAAGCTCCTGTTGTAATTGAAAAACTGAAGAGCGCCGTGCAAAAGATGGATGACTTCATGAAATCCCAGGGACTCGATTGCGCCCCGGAAGCCGTGCCGAACCTCAAGGGAGACGACGCCCGCTGCGCTTTCATTTCCCATTTCAAAGAGGTGCAGCGGCTCAAGACTCAGCTGGATCAATACACCGACCTGTCACAGGAAAACGCCGCCGACATAGATGATATTTTGCCCAAAGAAGAACTGCTAGGCTTCCGCAGTGTCTATCTGGAAACCGCAAAGCGCCTCAGAGACCAGAGAGGCAAGGGCGATGATAAGGCAATCCCGGATGCAAATCAGCTGGATTTTGAGTTTGTCCTGTTC
>CAYWLQ010000135.1:0-16347 GCA_964458775.1 uncultured Myxococcales bacterium
ATCAAAGCATTTTTATTATACCATGGACTAGCTAAACAACTTAGCGCTTATGGGGGATACCCCGAGGATATCGCTATCTCTCGCGGCCAGATGAAAGTAGTCACCGGAATAGTACTTGTCGCCCTTGAAATTAACATTCGCCCTTATTTCCACTGCAATTCCCTCGGGAAGACGAATCTGTCTGTCCGATATAAAAACTTCCGAAGGCGCATCGGAAACCTGTCGAAGGTCAACGTCGGAATACTCCGGGTCGGTACACGCAAACAAGGTGAACAGCGAAGTGAGCAATGCCGCAATGAAGCAATGATGTATCATTTTGTTTCTCCGTCCAAGATGCCTTCTTCAGTATCAGTGTCCGAAGTGTGCGGAATTGTCGTTGCGGGACCGGGTCGTGCGTTGATGTACATATAGTCAATCACCTCGTTGGAAGCACTGACCGCTATAATCACGGACAACCCCGGCTCGGAAGCACTAAACGGCTGATACGATCCAAGACGATACGGCGATCCGGCGATCACCTCGACATCATCCGCCGCGTCGATCAAATACTCATTGATGCCGCCGTCCTCGCTCCAAGCGAAAGCATCCAGGGTTCCGTAGTAAACCTCGAACTTGCGATTCATGTAAACAGTGCCGAATACCTCGCCGTTTCCATAGATAGTGTCTTCGTCCGAATGACCGCAACCTGCACTGTCGGCACATCTAAAGATAAAGTGCGGCGAGTTGAAATCGTCGTCATTCAAATCGCAACCGGCAAGGGCAAAAACCGACACAACCGCAATCGTTCTAGAAAGAGAATCCAAAAGACACCTCCCTTTCACTCACAGCAAACCTAAATCTCAATGGGCTAAGATCAGACTGCGAGTCTGTGAGTGCGAGACGTCTGAGCCCCCTTGAACTCCTGCCTAGCTTTACAACTCCCGAAACCAACATCGCCAGCGTAAGGATGCCGCCAAAAGAAGAAACCAGAATAATGCCGGCAATCTCTCCCCTGTCTCCCTCGCAGGTTCGTCGATAATCATCGTCTCTTTCGCGGGCCATAACCGTGCAAAATCCGCCGTCGTCGTTTAGGCCTTTCCGGTAGATGAGCACTGTTCCCATTGTCGTAATCCCCCCGAAAACCGGCGCTAGAATGCCGGCCATCACAATGCCTGCCATACGCTTCGACTCATAGGCGTCGCGCATATCCACGTCATGCGTAGCCGGCAGCTCGTTGACATGTACAGACGCCTCTGGCAAAGTTGCACCGACAGGATTCGCCGCTGCGGGCAACCCAAGAACGAGCATCGAGACAAACCCCGCAATGAAACTCACTATCGACCTCAAATTGTTCTTTCGAGGAGAATTGATCCTCTTCGATTTCATTTCGCCTCCTTCAACACACTACTCGTTTTATCCAGACATCAAATCCGTTCGCAAAGCTAGAAAGCAAAACAGATGCCAATTCTAAAACGCGAAACTGTGATTAACGCAGCCCCTCTTACAACGTGAGCGTCGCCATTCTTCAATTTTGAAGTCAATCGAACCTCAGCGCAAATTTTTGACGAATCAACGACATTTGTGTCGCAGTTACCGACAAACTGGACTTGCAGATGAAAAAATTCCAAGCTAACATAAAATTCGCACGTACTATCAGCATCAAACAAAAATTAAGGAACGCAGGGTTATCTGATAGTTGACCGTGGAAATCGATTATCCCAAGTATCTTAGGTTCTGTTGTTTTTGATACTGCACGTGAGGCAGTTTCTTCTTTACATGAAACCGTCAGGGCCGCAGTTTGTCGAAGCGCAATTGTATCTTTAGTCCTGTACATAAAGTCACTGCAGGTCGTAGATACTTTGATGATGAAATCATAACCTTCTATGTCGGAACGCAAAATATTTTTGTAAGTTGTTATTCAACTGTCACATAATTGTCCTATATCATATGTAGTAGAAACTCAAACAGTAGCTGCTCATAAAAGAAAGAAGCGCAAGACGGAATCTGTAGACGGGGACAAGCAGAATTTGTTTTTCGATGAAACGGTTCCCAACTAACACCTTTAACAGCCAGTGCCGGATGCATGTACGCCGTGAGTTTTTAAAAGCCGAGGAATCTGAACCTGAAAAGGTAAAAGAGGCACTCGAATTGATGCGTCCGTTGTGGAAGGTTGAAAAAGAGATAAGAGAGCAGGGACTGGAAGGCGAAGCCAAACGACTTTATCGAATTGAGCATAGTAAACCTTTAGTCGATGCGTTTTTCAAATGGGTAGACGAGCAACAAAATTCGGGTCTCTTTTTACCGAAAAATCCGTTTAGCAAAGCATTGCAATACGCCCACAAACGAGAAGAGATGCTCAAGGACCACTGCGAATATCTAGATATGAAAAGCAATCCAGGACACGGAACTGTTTTTGAAACTCTACATGGCGTAACGCAAATAAAACAGGATGCATAGATCACTAATCAATGATCCATATAATCTATTTGTTCTTTTTTGAAAGAAGATCGGCAAAGGTTCCGAATCCGGATGGCGGAGCGATGTTAGCTTCGGCCAGGGATTCCCTCCAATCCTCCTGCTCTTCTTTTTCCAGTATCATGCTCAGGGAAATTCGGCGAGAGGTCGGATCAACATCCAGTACACGAACAGTTACCTCTTTACCTGTCGAGACCACTTCGAGCGGGCTTCTTACTCTGCGATCTTTAACCATAGCCGAAATGTGAACCAACCCCTCTATACCGGGCATTATTTGAACAAAAGCGCCGAATTCTGCGGTTCGTGTAACTTTTCCGACCACTACCTGCTCGGGTTTGATCATGTCTTTAACGGTGTTCCAAGGATCATCCATTAGTGCTTTTAGACTCAACGAAATACGATTCTTTTTTTGGTCCAAATCCTTTACCGCAACCGTTACTTCAGAACCGACTTCCAGCATGGATTCGGTTGTTTGAGTTTTATCAAAGCTTATCTCAGAAACATGAATAAGACCTTCGAGACCGCCGATATCCACAAAAGCTCCGTAGGGTTTTACAGAGGTTACTTTGCCTGTGTAAGTTTGACCTACAGAAATTTTCTTCCACATTACAGAAGCTGCTTCTTCTGCTTCTTGCTCTAAAATACGCCGACGCGTTACTACAATATTACGTCCGTTTTCTTCGAATTTGGTTATCAAGAAACGGTAGGTTTGGTTGAGGTGCACATCCGGGTTTTCACAATATACTTTGTCTATTTGTGATATCGGACAGAATGCCGCTGTACCCATAATGATAACAGAAAAACCGCCCTTATTTACCTCTTTGACAAGCCCCTCAACCGGAATGCCTGAATCAAAAGCATCTTTGATAGCGGAATTTACAGCAGCCTTATTATCTTTGGTGTGGGTATCCATAGCAGCAGCTGTCACAGACATTCCGCACATCAAAGCACCGTCTCTCACGGCTGTAATAAAAACAGTAATTTTGTCTCCCGGAGCGAGAGCAACCTCACCGTCGCGCTTGGGAACACTTTCGACCGGAAGCAAGCCTTCGGATCTTGAACCGAGATCCAAGAACACATAATCCCTGCCGATTCTAATTACCTTGGCAGTTATTTTGTCACCCGTCTTAACAGCGGATGCTTTGTTTTGCGAAATATCGAGCATGGATTCAAAATCCGAATCCTCGACTGTCATTGTCCCTTTTCTGTAGTTTTTTTGAGATGCCATAAAGTACCCTATTTTTCGCGCTCTGCTTTCTAGCGACGCGATGTTCTCGCCGTGTATAGCCTTCTATATAACTCGGAGCAAGCAAAAGATTTGCTTTGTATAATCGCTTTTTCAAACCGATTGGATTCTAGTAACTTCATCGTCGACTATGTTGTTTAGATGCTTGCGGTTTAAACAATCGGAACTGAAGTAAAGCAGGCAATGTTGGTTTCTATACGGAAATTTGATTCTTCGGTATGTCTCTCAGCGTGGAAAATATCCATATTATATGTGTTTCCAGGTGTTATTCCCAATTCCTGTGCCTGAGCATCAAAGTTTATTGAGCCGTTAAAGCGAACATGAAGACCTCCTAAGTCAAGAGCCAACTTTCCGTTTACAAAAATCCACAGATCATCGTCTCCGCTAAACCTAAATATTTGCCCTTGAATGTATTCAAAAGTCAGATGGATTTCGGTGGTAAACAAAAAGTTTTGACTGTTGGGGTTAACGGCACTGTTGACAGGTCCGGGACCGAAGCCCTCTTGGGGTGCTAAAGGAAAGAAATTGCCGTAAGGCTCTTCAGCGCTTTCAAAATAAAATGTTTCGGAAGCACCGATAAGCGGTTTTAGCTCCAATACTTTTTCAAATCGCATGTTTCTGTTACTGTCTCGATACCAATCATTAAAGCTGTCAGCTCCGTCAAACATCGGATTGGCCCAGTCAGTCCAATAGTTAATGTTGTAAGTATAGGATTGCTTCATAGCTTCGTCCTGAACCAATTGGTAATCCCCTTTGGCTTGCTTGAATATCGGTTTTCGATCAGGACCGAGAACACTTTCTACAATGCCGGCAGCCGGACCCCATCCCAGATGAGCACGTTCGAAATCCGGATGGCTCTCACTAAAATCGCGAACAACCAGATCAATCTTATTGTTACAGCCGGTTATTACATTGGGATCTTTGTTTTGAACAGCACTGTTATCCGGCATTCCGTCACCGTTTCTGTCAATAATATCAACTTTTTTTTCTTCGCCTCGAAGGTCATCCTCCGAACAAGAAACAAGCCAAGTACAACAAGAAATAATCAAAAAAATAATTTTCATTCCGGGTCGCTCTCCTTTATTTGTCTAAAAAAAGACACATCTATATATAACTATACAATATTATCGTTGATAAAACCTTCAGAAAAGAGTCAATTATTTGTAATATGTATTGTGAAATTTTACCCCAACTGTATTTTAGGGCGCTCTGACTGCCCCTTTTCCGCTAGGACTACGGTCAAGTTTAGCGGCGTGCTGCGGAGGAGCAACTGAACTGACTGCCGCGCCCACGAGGGACGCGGTCAGGATGAACGACTTCGTCGTTAAGCCCGGAGGGCTTGGTGCTGTTTGTTCCCGGTTCGGGTCCAGTTAGATCAAAGTCCATTTCAAATGAATTTAAAAGGCGAAGCTTTGAGCTTTTTCTTTTTTCGGAATACCGCGTCTTGCGTCTCGTTGTTTCTTTTTTGAGATTTTGTCGCCTGCCAGATTGATTTCTTCATCGCCTTCGAATACCGCAACTCTCAAAGAGGCCGATATGGAGTTTAGTCGTGCAGTAACCTGTGAAGTTCCGGGATTTTTTCCGGTTAACTTAATTACAAATCCTCTGCCCGAAGCTTCTACAAGCGATTGCACCTCTACCACCGATGAGTCTTCTGCGCTAAAAGTTGGTGTTAACCCTTCTATTGCAACACCCTTGGAAGTAACAACTTCTGCTCTTATGTTATCTACGGTTTCGCCTTTGATAAGTCTTACTTTGTCTTTTGAAAATTGAACAGCAAACGGTATTCTAACCTCAACTCTTGCAGCGCCAAAAATATCAGTTCCGTCAATTTCAGCTTTGACGGTAGCTGTTCCTGATGCTTTAGCCGTTACTTGTCCGAAGGGTGTTACACTTACAATCCCGTTGTCTTCAGTCGACCAAATAATATCATAACCTTTCGAAGACATTGCATTTCCGTCTTGATCTTTAATCTCTGCCTGAAGAAGAACCATTTTGCCCGCAGCATCTAAAACCGCTTTGTCAGGCGATATTTCGATTTTCGAAGGAGAGGTACAGGAGATCGCAACGCATGTTACCGCAACGGCTGCAACTGACAACCTGAAAGATATATTTTGGGGGGTAAGTTTCTGCATTAAGATGAGTTCTTTCAGTAATATTATTTATATCCGCCTATTCGACCGGTTCTTCTCGGGCTTAGTGCGGCCCCCATTGCTACAGCTCTCAAGATGTCCTCCGGCGACCTCATGCCTTCATATATGGTAGATGCACCTGCTTTGCTCGGTAACCCAGAGAGGCTTTGCGGTGAAACAGCTGCGGGACGTGTTAACATCGACCTTAGTGCCGTTCTGCCGATTCTTACTTCGTGAACAGAGGCCTTATTAACAGCAATCAGAGCGGCACCTATCAGAATTCTGGACGAGGCATTGACGGGAGTTCCTTCTATAAGTGATTGAGCAACAACGCCCATCTTGACGCGATCAGCTTCTGTGCATCTAAGTTTTGGAATTCGAGATAACAGTTGGTTACCCATTGTCGGAGAGCCGGCTATTATATCGACCGCACGTTCGGTAACCTGTAAAATAGGAGCCAACGGAATAGAAGCTGTGTTTCCAAATTGGTCTTTAACAACCAGCGCTGTCGGTTCACCAAGGCGCCGGTTTATCGCTTTTTGAGCTATTTCTGCATCTTCTGCAAAACCCAAATATCTAAGAGTGCGACACATAACCAACACCCTTATGTACATGGGAACTTCAACATCGACATCTTTAAGCTCCGCAATGAGTGCTAGATCTTCCTCAGAACCTCGACCCAAAGTTGCCGACAATCCCGAAGCTGTACCCGGACCGAGATATATTGATGCTCCGACATCACCAAAAATTCTTGGCAGCCAAGAATTAACCAAGCCGAATATCAAAGCAGCAGCCTGCGACCCATGTCCTCCCGTTCCTACAGCAGCCGATATCTTATTTGACAAACCTTTGGTACTGTAGAAAACATCCATAGAAACATCTGATACCAGATTTACCCAGCCTCTCGGCAATTCAGATGAATTGGAATCTATAACCGCCGCAGCCAAGGGTGAAGCTGACATAATGCCGGCAACATCCCTTCCTGCGTGGTCGATTATACAAAGCACTGATTTGGTCAGATAAGGAATTTTTTGTTTGTCGGCATAAGCTCTATAAGGAGCCATGCAATCCAGTGAAGCCTTGTCAAGCGCGCCCAAAACCAAAGAATAAGCCGGCTGAATACGCTGCTCAACCATTTGTTCAATAATTGCAAGCACTGCATTTAGGGCATCAAATTTGGCGTGCTTTTCAATTACCAATCGCTCGTCAAAAAAATTACCGTTCGCCTCTGCCCGTTTTATCTCCTTCAACAATGACGAAAACGGCTTAACCGCTCCGAGTTCAACCCACTGTTTTATCTCGGCAGCCGCACCGCCTTTCAATTCGCACTGTCTATAAAGGTCGTGTGCTTTTGACAAGCCTTGTGCGGTTGCTTTTTTAAGATTTGACAAAACCTCTCGCCGAGCGTCGATTACCGACTGAGGCACAACTTCCGAATTCTCTTTTTCACCGGAGATCATTTCTCCAATCGTTGTCTCAACTTGAGAAGGGGTTCTCCCTCCTCGAGTGATCAACCACTTAAAGAGCCTGGGAAATACAAGAAAGATGAGAACGAAAATAATACCGATATATTCGCGAATCAGCTCGTCCAGCATCTTTGTTTACTCCTCTCGAATAGGTACTTTTTGGGGTGAGAATTTTAGCGGTGCATTTTTTGTACATCTTTGCCGGCAAACCGGAGTAATCCTGGCAAGAGGACCTCTTTCACCCCTCTTTGCCAGGATTTCGGCCATAATAAGTAAGTTGAGAACAGTTTGACCGTCCTCCAATTTGGGAATTAAATCTTTCACGATCTGTTCTTCGGCTCAGAAGACTTGCCCGCTCCTACATCAGATATCGCTTTGCGCATATCGGTGTCTGCAACGACGTTTTTAAGATTTAAATAATCCATAACGCCAATATTTCCGTTTCTCAAGGCTTCTGCCATAGCCAAGGGCACCTGAGCTTCTGCCTCCACCAATTTTGACTGCATTTCGACTACGCGCGCCTTCATTTCCTGCTCAGCCGCCATTGCTTGGGCTCGTCTTCCTTCTGCTGCCGCTTGAGCGACCTGTTTGTCAGCTTCAGCTCTTTCAGCATTTAACTTTGCTCCGATATTGGCACCGACATCAACGTCGGCAATATCAATAGAGAGAATCTCAAAAGCCGTACCTGCGTCCAACCCCTTTGCAAGCACGTTTTTAGAAATCGCATCCGGATTTTCGAGCACTGCTTTGTGGTCTTGAGAAGAACCGATAGTTGATACGATTCCTTCGCCGACACGAGCCACGATTGTTTCTTCGCCGGCACCGCCGACCAAGCGATCTATGTTAGCTCGAACAGTAATTCTAGTTACTGCCGAAAGCTGAATACCGTCTTTAGCCATGGCGGTAATTTTTGGAGTTGTAATAACTTTGGGATTAACCGACATCTGAACCGCTTCGAGAACGTTTCGTCCTGCAAGGTCAATTGCCGCAGCGCGTGTAAACTTTAGGTCAATATTTGCTTTGTCCGCGCTTATGAGGGCATTGACAACCGCTTTAACATTACCTCCGGCCAGGTAGTGTCCTTCTAACAAATTAAGAGGAATCTGAAGGCCGGCCTTTACCGCACTGATTCGAGGTTCAACAATGCCTTTGGGAGAAACTCGTCGAAGGCGCATAGCCACCAAAGTAAATAAACCGACATGAGCGCCGGAGGCCAAAGCTGCAATCCAAAGTCTAACCGGAATAAGCCAAAAGAATATAAAAAGCAGGACGATGAGGCCTACTATCATTCCCAAAAGTGCCATTGTTTCAACGTCTGAGCCGTCTCCGGTCGGAGGCGGAAAGCCCTGAACCTGCGCGAATATCAGAGGAAGTATACTTGCCATGTTTTTTTCTCCTTTTTTTTAAAAAAATTTTTTCAGTCAACCTTAGCCACAACAATGCGAGGGCCGTCGACTGCAATAACCTTAATCTGCATCCCCTTCTCAAGATACCCCCCTTGAGACACTACGTCCACCCTTTGTCCCTCAATTAACGCAATTCCCGCAGGACGAAGCATAGTATGTGTTGTACCCTGTTTGCCCAAAAGAAAAACAAAATCTTGAGATTCGGTTCCTCCTCCCGATTCCAATTGAGTATCCAATACCAATCGCTTTTTAACAAATCGGGAGCGCAGCATCATAACTGCCATAATTGCCGTTAAAACTGAAGTTATGACAACTGTAATCATACCTATTACAGGTCCGAATTCAATCCATGATGTAATCATTCCGCCCAGAATAGCGGCAATGCCGAGTATTCCGACCAAACCGAAACCGGGAATAATAAACAGCTCTACACCGAGAGCAAGAATTCCGGCTGCGATGAGAAGAACAATTGTGGCTAACGGCCCAAAAATAGAATTCGAAACAGAAAGTGTGACTGTGTACAAATTTATATATCCGTGCATTTACTTTTCCTGATATCTCTAAAGGGTAACCTATACTTAAATTGCCGTAGTTAAAACAACAAATCGTTATAGACAACAAAAAATCATCCATTTATTTTACCCCCTGTAAGCTTTTGTGTTACAAAAACCTACACGGAGGTCTGTAATGAAAAAAACTGCTATTTTTATATGCATTGGATTGTGCATGTCCTTAGCTTCAACTACCGGTCTTACCAAAACAGCCAGAGATTCAGCCTATCGCTATGATCAAATTTGGAGTACTTCTGTAAGATTTTTAAGAGTTGATAGCGGTTTTCAGATTATAGAACAGGACAAGGGTACCGGCTATGTAATGTTTGAATACCAAGATGCCGGAAGAGTGCTGACAGGTTCTTTGGAATTAATACCAAAAGAACGGGGAGGAAGCGAATTTGTTACTGTAAGCCTGCACATTCAAGACATGCCCAGTTATGTCGAAGTTATGCTTATAGACAAGCTTGTGCGAAAGCTTCGCAACGAGTATGGTGAACCTCGTGTTTTAAAAACAGCCTTTGAAGCAGAGGCTCAAATCAAAAAAACAACCAAAGCCGCAGAGACGGATAATGAAAATGAAGCTTCTAACTCTTCTGATGATAAAATAGAAAAATAACCTTAAAGGAAGGAGTAGTTCCGTGACCCAAAAAACCTTGTCAATGATTAAGCCCAACGCTGTAAAAGCCGGCAATATTGGAAACATTATCGCCCGTTTCGAAAAAGACGGTCTTAAAATTGCGGCCTTAAAAATGAAATATCTCTCAGTCAGAGAAGCAGAGGGATTTTACGCCGAACACAAAGGAAAACCCTTTTTCCCCGAGCTGGTTTCTTTTATGTCCTCCGGTCCAATGTGCGCACTGGTGCTGGAAGGCGAAAACGCCATAGAAAAAAATAGAGAAATAATGGGAGCAACAAACCCCGAAAAAGCCGCTCCCGGAACCCTTCGAGCCCTGTACGCAAACAACATGACAGAAAACGCGGTTCACGGCTCAGATTCAGAAACCAGCGCCAAAAGGGAAATCGGCTATTTCTTTCCAGAACTTGAAATTTTTTAAAAGCCGCCCTCTTATCATTTAGTTGCTTGTCGCCCGAAGAAATTTGTTTGGTGCAAAGCATGTCCTGATAAAACAGACCTATATACACAAGACACCTCAAAGCCATGTATTCATCCACGGTCAACTGAAATTCCAGGAAATTTGGTCTTTAAAGTTATCAGCAATATGGTGAGTATCGAGTTTCTCAAGAGAACTAAAATCCAGAGTATTAACCTATTCCTCTTTAACAAAACCTTGTAAGCAAATCCGATTTACAAAATGATTTCGGTCCGATCCATATGGGCGGTTATGGGTGTACCGGTTATGGGTGTACCGGTCAAGCTGGCGAGTAGAGGACTTTCTTTTTGTTATATGTAATATCGCAGAGCGCTTAAGGCGAAAGATACGTGCGTTCTTTGTCTAAGAAAGCAATCTAATGCGAAAGAGTTTTGTCTTAAGAGAAGTGTCCTTTGATTTCGAAGACAGAAGACAATTTTCATAAACCGAACTTTTCGTTTTCAGCGGAAATCAAAACTGGTATTCAAATAGTTGTGGTTTTAATGAGTATAGTAAGAAAGGGCTTTTATTTGTCCTACTCATACCCTTGGGATAAGATGGCGATGTGATTTGTATTTGTCATCTCGGACAACCGGTTTTAGGGGGTGTTTCTTTGTGCGGGAATAAGACCAACGTTCCGGATATTATCATCAAACAAGTACTATCAGATCTCCTAAAACGATTGAAGACCGCCGCCTCAATAAATGAACCCATGATTATATTTCAAAAACACAAGGCAGTGGTATGACACAACTAACAGCGCTTTTAGACAACTACCGGTCCCTTTTCAAAACCGAACGGGCAAAGGACACGTACTTGGAGTTATTCACTCAGTGCTACCGAAAAACCGAGCACGGTTATGCAGATATCGACAGCGATGTGTGGATGTATGTAGATTGGGCCAAGGGGGAAGATCAAAAAATACACACGCATAGATCTTCACGTCGGCAAGCTGCACACTGTGCAGTGCAAGTTGTATGCAGAAGATTATCGGCTGCAAAAAGCCGAGAGCGACAGCTTTTTATCAGCATTGGACCGATTGGCCAGTGGTGAAGTTGGTGACTCTCACAGGATAGCAAAGGAGTATATATAATGACACAGACAACAGATTCTCGGTTGACTTTGCGGATTGACGCAAAGAATGATATCTTTCGCCCATATGAGCATCAGCAGGCTGCATGGAACAGCATGTCACGTACTTTTGATGACGATAAGAAGTCATCAGGTATTGTTGTCGTGCCAACCGGGGGTGGAAAAACGGTAATTGCGGCACGTTGGTTGCTTGAGCATCATATCAGACAGGGCGGACGAATTCTTTGGCTGGCTCATAGACTAACACTGTTGAAGCAAGCGCAAAATGCTTTCATTGGTCACGCTCATATTGCAATACCCAAGAAGGAACTGAAAATAATACGTATTTCCGGGGAAGACTGTCGATGGTCTGATGTGTCTGGAGACGATGACCTCTTTTTGTCGACAATTCAATCAGCTGCGCGAGAAGAGAATGAGGGATTTGTCGAGCAGGCGATCATCCAATCACATCAAGGCATCTATGTCGTTGTAGATGAGGCACATCATGCGGCTGCTCCTCAATATCAGCGTCTCCTCACAAAGTTGAAAAATCGAGGTGCCAAACTAATTGGGCTAACAGCTACTCCTGTTCGTATGAACGATGATGACTCGAAGAGATTATGGAACCTCTTTGATGCGAATCTTGTTTTTGAGATTCGTCAGCGAGAATTAATTGAGAAAGGAATACTCTCTGCACCGCACTTTGAAACAGTTAAAACTCAAATCACTCAAGAACAGGAATTTACAGATTCTGACTATGACTATCTAAGACGTTGGGGCGATTTGGGGCCGCGTGTGCTTGAGAGATTGGCGAAGAATGCATCAAGAAACAATCTGATAGTTGAGCATTATCAAAAAAATTCGGAAAAATACGGCAAAATGATTCTTTTTGCTATCGACACGCTTCATGCGAAAACCTTAGTTCATGAGTTTGAGAAGGCCGGTATTTCATCCGATTATGTCGATTACATGAGAACTGACAATGAGGCAGTTCTCAATAAGTTTCGCTCAATCGGAAAACCTGATGTGGTTACCAATGTTGAGATTCTTACAGAAGGATTTGATGCGCCTAAAACGAAAAGTATTTTTCTTTGTCGCCCAACACGCAGTGAATCTTTGTTGGCTCAAATGGTTGGCCGCGCGCTGAGGGGGCCACATGCCGGCGGAACAGAGAGGAAGCATATCTGGTTACTTTTGTCGACACGTGGAAGGAATACAATCCTCTTGATACTGAATATATCGTTATGGCTGGTGAGGTTGGACCACAGGAGTCGAAAGAATCTGTTGCCGAACAGGCATTACAGATTCCTCCAGAATTGATTACAGAGGCATATCGGTTGGTTCAATCGGCATTCAGAGGAGATTTTGACGGGTATTTTGCGTGTCTTCCGCATGCATGGTATGTGTGGGAACAGATCACGGATGATGACATCGTTCGTCGCCAAGTATTGATTTTCGAGAATCAAGTGGATGGATTTCAGCGATTGAGTGATGAAATTCTTGAACCCAGGAATATTCCACATAATTGGAATGAGGACTATGCCGCAGAGCTTCTCCGTCGCTATTTCGGAGATCTTCACGATCCGCTTCCGTCTGTTAATGATCTATGGGCTTTGATAGATGCAAGACAAGAGGGATATATCATTAATTATTATACCTTTGAAGACAAGCGAAGATTTGATCCCCATATGCTCGCAGAGAAGCTTAAGGATATGCCACCAGCAAAACGCGTCGAACATCTCCAAATAATCTTCAATGAAGATCCCGTTTGTCGTCTTGTATACCAAGAAGATTTTGAAGCACTTGATAAAGATGTGCGAGAAGAAATTGAGCGTATAATCCGAACACCTGTTTCTGTAATATCCGAACCGGAAGTAATAGTATCTTCCCAGCAAGCACTCCGCTCTTGGGGTGAGGGAGAAGGCCATAACCTTACGGAAATCTGGAACAGCGTTACTACACCTAAGTTGCACTTTCCCCAAGGGATTCCTCATATTAGTGACCTTAGATTTTCAGATGCAGATTTGAAGACCCGATGGGGCTTTTATAGACACAAAGACCGTGTCATTGTTATTTCAAAGCGTCTTAACTCGCCGGATGTCCCTTGTCTAATATTGGAGTTTCTACTGTACCATTTACTGTTACATGCCGACATGCCGAATTCTAAACATAATAGCGGATTTCGGCAAAGAGAAAGAAAGCGATTCACCCCATCAGCAACAGCAATTGATGAATGGAAAGGATTGGGTTTGAAACCCGGAGACTCATCTGATGAATGGCGAGTTCGGTCTGAGCAATATCTGGCAACTTTCAATCGACGGTATTTATCGGACAATGTCGAACTTGTTGAACATCCTATTTATTGATTGCTTTAAAGGAGCATAGCATGAAATCAGACGAAATATCGGCAAATTTTCTGTCAACTCCATCTAAAATACTCAGTACGATAGAACAGTCGGCTGAATGGTGTAAAGAATGGAGCTTTGCAGTTGCCAGTGCCCATGCAGAAGGTGGTTGCGCCAAAATGTGGAATGCTATTGAACCAAATCTTGCCAAGTTGAAATATGCAATAGTTGGATTGGAATCACCCTCCGACGGGCCGTGGGCTCCATATATTCTTCATGAACGAGAAGTTCTTCGGATTACAGAACCATGGATATTGAGAGAGTTACATGAAATAGGCGCGCTTAGAATTGTTGATGCGAAAATAAAGGACTTCAACCCAAGATTATATATATTTCAAAAAGGAGAAGCTCTGCATATCATAGTTGGTAGTGCAGAATTTTCAGCTCGAGCCTTCACAACTAGTGAAGAATGTGCAGTTAAAATAGAAGCTGCATTGGGACATCCTTTTGCCGTATCCGCTATCGCATATATGAACAAGTGCCTTGGTCATGCGCGAATGATGACTAGTTCAGAGATAACAAGTTATTCCCAAATATATATTGGGATGCGTTCAGACAATCAAGATGTAGAGGCATACAATGAATTTACGAACGATGATGAACTCGTGGATATTTTGGAAACACAATCATTGGAGCAATCAGAAGCTACAAATTGCTCCGAAGAACAAAGCGATGAATTTCTAGATGAAAATCTAGATGACACAAAAGGAAACTCAGCGGAACGCCAACGCACACGATCTCCGGAAGAGATCAGTCAAGAAGAAATACTCGTAACGATCCGGCAAATCTTCAGTCGATATGACAAAGGAAAGGGAATCGAGAGAGAAGAAGCTTTACGCATGATTGCGAGTGAATTGGGATATGCTCGATTGGGTTATCGTGCCAGGGGACGCATTGAAAAAGAGATGGTCGCAGCAAGTCGACGTAATATCGTTAGAGGAGAAAGAGGAATTGTGTTTGCTGAAACAAAAACTATTGATGACTATAGTCGTGACGACCTTAAGAGATTTCTACTTGCGGTGATGGCCCGTAAATGGTGGCAACAAGATAAAGCAATAAAGGCTGTCTCTTCCTATCTTGGATTTCGAAAAATGACAGAAAGTATAAACAACTCCTTTCGATCCGCAATCAATGGTTTGCTACGCCAAAATTTGCTGGAACGAGATGGCGAAAATTTAAGAGAGCGCCGATAGTTCAATAGATTGATGAGGGCTGTCCCTTTCTTAGTCGTTGTTGAGAAAGAAAGTGAGAGACGATCATGAAAAGTTCACTTGTTAAAAAAGGCAAAAACTAAATAACCTTGCGCGACATCACCCTCAATGCCTATGACTACATCGTCAACAGCAAATTCGCCATCGATTGGTTTTTATTGAACGTCAAAGCAGTTCAATCTTGCACAAAAATGGCGTTAATGATGTGTTTCAGGTTAAACCAATGTTAGGTATATGGCTTCGAATGAAGGGAAAAATATGATTCCAGATTTTCAGTTGGCAATGCTGCCGCTTCTTATGAAAATGAGCGATGAAACAATTCATAATCCAGATTCTTTACGCAATTTTGCTATTGAGCATTTTGGAATTACAGAAGATGAACAGCAGATTAGAACACCGAATGGGAAACAAATATTGTTTTTTAACAGAATTGCATGGTCTATTTCATATTTAAGAACTGGTGGGCTAATTTTTAGCCCTGAACGAGGAAAATACAAGATAACTGATCTTGGTAAACAAATACTAAAAAATCCACCGGAGAAAATTACGATAAAATATCTAAAAAGTATAAATCAAAATCTTAGTGTGCAGGGATTAGACGAAAAATCTATTAGTAAAGAGCAAGATCAAGAAATCCAAACTCCAGATGAAATGATCGAAGAAGGTTATCGACGGATACACCTTGAACTATCAAAAAACATACTGAATGCTATTGAGGAAGTTTCTCCATATAAATTTGAAGAAATTGTAATAGATCTACTAATTAAAATGGGATATGGCGATTCTGATTTTGTAAATGGAGAAATTACTCAAAAATCAGCAGATGAAGGAGTTGATGGAATAATTAAAGAAGACAAACTAGGACTTGATAAAATATATGTACAAGCTAAAAGGTGGAAAAAGGAAATTAAAATAGGAAGACCTGAAATTCAAAAATTTGTCGGAGCACTTGATGGTAAACGTGCGAAGAAAGGAATATTTATTACAACGGCGTTCTTCACCAAAGAAGCCTTAGAATATGCTCAAAATACCAGTAATGCAACAATCGTGTTAATAGATGGAAAGAAACTTGCAGATCTGATGATTGAGTACGAAGCAGGCGTTACAACAAAAGATACCATAAAAATTGCTAAAATAGATTCAGACTATTTTATTGAAGACGTCTAATCACTGTTTTAACCTTACTCAGCTCTTTTACGAAAATTGCTTCAAACATGGTGTTTCAAACATGGTGCTCCAAACATGGAAAAGAGTGGAAAAGAGGGGGACGGTCCTGTCATGTTGACATGTTGGGGACGGACCTGTTATTTT
>CAYWLQ010000136.1:0-16301 GCA_964458775.1 uncultured Myxococcales bacterium
AGCCATGTTATCAAAAAACGTAGAACGATTTATACAGGAATGGAAAGCTGAAGGTGAGGCTGAAGGTATAGCCAAAGGTAAAGCCGAAGGTGAAGCCGAAGGTATAGCCAAAGGTAAGCGTCAGGTTGCATACAGGCTTATTTCAGAGGGTATGTCTACAGAACGTATTGCTGAGATTACCGGCCTTCAAGAAGAAGAGATCAAAGTGCTTCGCAAGTCCATTTTACACTGACTGTTGCCTCAAAATTTGTATAGCGTACGGCGTACGGCGTACGCCCAACCTCCTATATGGATCAAGCCGAATTCATCCTGTAAATCTTGATTGCCTGGCCTGAAATGTGTCAGACCTCACTGGAAAGCGAATTCCATTGCTAGCGGGCCTTCTAATTGAATGGATTCTTTTGTTACATTGCGCAATTCTCAGCAGCGACTCGAACTTTGATCGCCGTGACCTCCGCGCCAACTAAAGGGATTGATGAAGGTCTTCTTCAATATATCTCTTCTTTATTTCTTATATCTCTCTGCTGTCTACATATCTTCCCTTCCTGCAAAGAACAGCGGGAATTCCTTTTTTTAATGGCTTTAAGACGATAAAGAAGTATTTACAGATTGTTGATAGCAAAACGAAACGGAGATATCATGTCTATAATTTGGTCAATATTAATTGTGGCGTTTTCGGTTTGGGCGGCGGCCTATATTCTGCCCGGCATTACCGTAAAATCATTTTGGGATTCAATTATCGTCGCTGTTATTTTCAGCATTGCCAATTTTATTTTCGGTTGGATTTTATTTGCCCTAATAGGAATTGCCACTTTGGGATTGGGTTTTTTATTTTCGTTTATAACCCGTCTGCTTGTTTCTGCATTGATGCTGAAGTTAACCGACGCTCTTACTGAAAAACTAAAAGTTGACAGTTTCGGATGGGCGTTTGGAGGCGCTTTTGTAATCGCCGTGCTGAGCGGTGTAATAGAAGCAATTCTTCACAGAATACCAGGTTTGCCGGGTATTTGATTGCTCAGTTCTTAAAACCTTAGTCTACAGTAATCGAAGTTGTGAGGCGAATATCAGAAGAAGAAGCTCCTAATTCGATTTCGAATACTCCGGGTTCAACTACGAATTTTTTCGTTTTCACATCAAAGAAACTCAACTCTGAGGTCGGTATTGTAAAATTGACTGTTTTCTTTTCATTTGCTTTTAGAAGAATTCGTGCAAATCGTTTTAGCTGTCTTTTTGCTGTCGGAACGCTTGCCTCCACGTCTCTCACGTATAGTTGAACAACTTCTTCTCCTTCTCGTTTTCCTATATTTTGTATTTCTGCTGATACTGACAACTCATCATCTTTTTGGGTTACTTTTAAATTTGTATAATCAAATTCTGTATAGCTCAAACCATGTCCGAAAGAGTAGAGCGGCTCTCCTTCAAAATACATGTAGGTTCTTTTTTTGCCTATAATATCATAGTCTTGAATAGGCGGGAGGTCGTTTACCGAGCGATAGTATGTTTGGGGAAGACGTCCTGCCGGATTGTAGTCGCCGAATATTACTTCTGCAATAGCTTGCCCTGCGGACTGTCCTCCGTAGCCGGCATTTATAATTGCGCTTACGTTTTCGTGAGCCCAGTTTATTGCTAATGGGTTTCCGGTTACCAAAACCAAAACAGTATTCGGATTTGCTTCTCTTACCGTTTTAACAAGTTCTTCTTGAATCGGCGGAAGCACTATATCTGCTCTGTCAACCTCCTCGTTGCTCAGTAACAAATCCAGGCCGACTACTACAATAGCAATATCAGAGGATGCTGCCAGATCTTCCGCCTCCAGAAAATCTGATACCGATGAAGCTTCAGATAGTCCTGATCCTTCGGCATATGATACATCAATATCGTATCCCTCAACTGCTGTTTGTATTCCCGAAAGAGGTGTCACAGGTGCAGATGCCTGTCCGCTGTATCCGCCGAATACAATCCGCGCGGCATTGGGACCTATAACTGCTATGGATGACACAGTTTCTCGATTAACGGGTAAAATTCCGTCATTCTTTAATAGTATCATTGATTTGCGAGCGGCTTCCAAGGCCAGCGCTTTGTTTGCTTCGCTATCCAACTCTGATGCAGGTATTGCAATATAGGGCACATCTTTGGGATCGTCGAATTCTCCCAATTTAAAACGAGCGGTAAACAATCGAGTTAGCGCTCTGTCGATGTCGGATTCTTCCACAAGACCGTTTTCTACAGCCCATACAAGATCTGCTTGATATCTGTGTCCGCAATTAAGGTCAGTGCCGGCAGCCAGAGCAGCCTTTGAGGCTTCGGGGCCTGTCGGCATGTAGTGATGTCCGCTGTATATATCCTCTATAGCCCAACAATCAGACACCACATATCCGTCAAAACCCCATTCCTTTCGTAAAACGTCATCCAATAACCAAGTATTAGCGCAGCTGGGAATGCCGTTTACCGCATTATAGGCACACATTATAGAATGAGCTCCTTGCTCAACCCCGGCCTTAAATGCAGGGAAATATAGTTCTCTCAAATTTCTTTCATCAACATCTGATGAACCTGTATGGCGAGTAGCTTCAACATTGTTAGCTGCAAAATGTTTTAGAGTCGAAACCGTCTTGAGATATTTCGGGTGGTCTCCCTGCATTCCTTTAACAAAAGCCGCTGACATTCTGGATGCCAAATAGGGATCTTCTCCATAAGTTTCTTCGTTTCGTCCCCATCTAGGATCCCTTGCCAAATTAACGGTAGGACTCCAATAGGTAAGACCTTTGTTTTCTGTATTGGCTTTAACTCTGGCTTCTGTTGAAATAACCGTTGCGATAGATAGCATTAAATCTGCATCAAAAGTTGAAGCAAGAGAGATTGCCTGAGGGAAAACAGTAGCAATTCCCGATCTTGCCACACCGTGCAAGGCTTCGTTCCACCAATTATAGGATCTTATATTTAATCTCGGTATTCCCGCAGATATATGACCCATTTGCGAAACTTTTTCTTCAAGTGTCATTTGAGATACAAGCTTTTCGGCTCTGGAGGAGAACTCTTCGTTTGGATCGATATATGTATCGCTATCAAAAACAGTGTCTGTTTCTGTGTCTGTTTCTGTATTTAAAGCGCTGTCATTTTGTAAGTCAGAAGAAAGCTCATTATCAGTATTGTTCTCAGTATCTCCCTTTATATTAATATCGTTGTCTGACTCTAATTGTGTTGAGCATTGTAAACAAAACGACCAAAGAACAAGTAAAAAACTAATACCTGCGGCTCTACACACACCTGTTTTCATTGTATACCTCATGAATTTCCAAGAACTTTATTACTCTAAAGTTTCGATACGACAACAGCACAGTTGCGGTCAAATAGTTTCTTTTCGGTTTTATTGAACAAGAATAGAAAAAACAAAAAGTTATTTAGAGAATTGAATGGTTTTATGTACTCTTGATATTGTAAACTTATTGCGGAATATGATTAATAGAAACAAAAATAGAAAAATATTGGTAGTAGTTATTATTTCGGCAGCTTCAATTTCTATCGGTATTGCAGTAGGTTCCTTTGTGCTTACTAAAATGCAAGGAGATGAAAAGGTTCTTTCCGATATTGATGATCATTTTAACGATTTTAATAGCGCTGACAAATCAGAACCGGTCGAGTCAGTTAATCAGTCTGCCTCATTTCGAGAAAATTCTATCGATATAAAACAAGCATCATTAACCTCATCGGTTGTTGTAAAAAAATCAGCAAAAAAATCTAAAACAAAATCCAAATTATCATACAAAACAGACTCTTCACTTGATGCAGCAGTGAAACACCCTTGGCCGGGCATTACAGAACTATCACCCGTTACCTTTTTAATTGATGCAGCACTTTTTAAGACCGCAAAATCAGACTATTCTCCATATATACGAGGAGTTAAAGCATATGCTGCTTCCAAAGAAGGAAAACCGTACGGGTTTAGGTTGCATGGAATAGGTCTAAACAGTGCGCTATATGCAATGGGCTTAAGAAACGGAGATGTTCTAATTTCCGTAAACGGTCACGGCCTCAACTCTGTAGACGAGGCAATTCTTGCTGTTTCAGCTTTAAAGACTGCGCTAAGATTTCGTATCGATATTTTGCGATTTAATAACTCTATATCTTTGTACTATAGAGTAGTTTGATTGGGTTTTTCTCATCATAAGCTGCGAAAGACAACCTAATATAATTTCCTCCAAGCAGCATTAATAGCGGCATTTGTTCAATACTAAACTTTTTATCTGTTTGGACGATGACCCAAAAAGGAGGTGTTTGGAACTCTTAACAAGAGTTGTATACTGAGAAGCTATTAAGGCAAAATTAGATACAATATGCTGTTTTGTATATCAATTATTGCATTATGATGATTTATTATGAACAAAATATATATGTTATTAAATAGAAATAAGTTGATGAAAATTTTTTATGTAAACATTGCTCTTGTTATCGCAACAATCTGCGGATGTAACCTAAACCAAGTTCCTTCAAAATACTTTGTTGTCTCTGCTTCTATGGAGGAAAGACTCGAAAAAATACAGAATAACTATTCAGAAAAATCTAGAGAGTTTACTGATGAAATTCTAGCCAAGGACAACTTAACCGTAGGTTTTATACCTCCACAGTCATGTTTAGAAACAGGTCCGTCTTCCAGTAACCAAATGCGACTTAACGAAATTCGCTGTCAATCCTTAGTTTCTCAACTGGAAAAGACCGCTGCAACGCAAGGCTATAATGTAATAGATTGGAAATTGATTCACACAGATCCCTATCGATCTGCAGTTGAAAGAAAAATAGATCTATTATTTATGGTAGAAGAATTCATCGCCGATACAAAGCAAGGAAAAAAATTTATCGTAACCGACCTTGAGTATAGCGAGCAGCAAAGTGCTGCTAAAGTGAAACCCTATTCTGACAATAATGATCGAAATCTAAATAAAAGGTGCAAGGCGGTTTTTGAATCACGCAAGCAATCTCCTATTGATGAAAAAGGTGAGATAGCAAGCATGGGATTTTCGGCTAAGATGATATTGGTAGAAAACGGCTTGTCACAATGGTTCTATCGCCGAACAATTAGCCTGGATGCTGAAGACATAGCACCTGAAAAACAAATCAATCATGTTTATTATCTTTCTCGCGGAGCAAAAGAACGCGGAATTTCAAAAATTGTTACCGGGTCAGTTTTTATTGTTCTGGGTCTTGCATCTTCGATTGCAGGATCGCAGGTAAGGGAAAAAGGTACATCACTTGTTCGAAGAAACGTAGGAGTAGGTCTTTCATGGTTTGCTATAATTCCCTATGCGATAGGAATTCCCATTGCAGGAGTAGGTGTTTTTAGAGAAGCGGCGCCGACAGAGTATGAACCGGCGGAAAATATTATTTGCAAAGCAGATCCGATCTGGGAAAATCCGTTTTTGTTATCAGACGAATCTTCTGAAAACAAATCTTCTAAAAACCAATCTCAATCCAATACCGACCATATATCAGAACAACTCCAACAAACAGAAAATGACAGTCTTCTTATAGATGCGCTGGTTAAGGACTTTTTTTCCCATTTGGATATGTTGAAAACAAAAGATACTTCTCCACCAGTAGAATCTACAGAACCGATACCGTCAATACAGTCCACAGAACCGATACCCTCAATACAGCCTACAGAACCGATACCGTCAATACAGCCTACAGAACCGATACCGTCAATACAGCCTACAGAAGCTACTAAGCAGACACCTCCGACACAGCAGACGCAGCCGATCAAACTGGTGCCTCTTCAATCTGCTCTTTCAGACAAACCGCTTTCTACGGTTCAAGAAACTGACCGTTCAGATTCAAAGGGTAAATAGATGATACTTATACGATATTTTATGCTTTTGCTTTTATCTATTCTATTTGGATCTTGTATCGAGACAAGGGTTCGTCTTTATGTAGAGGTTGACAATTCGTGTGAAACTTGCTGTAAAAACGTTGAGTTCTCAGTTTATATAAACAACAACGAACAAAGCCGAATTAGGGTAGGCGATAGAATACTAATAGAAAAAACAGTGTCCACTCTTACTACTTTGACTGTTGCAATGGTTGACAACAATAATGTTACTACATGTAAACAGTGTATTATACCGCAAATAAATAATCAGTTGGATTACAATTTGTCAAACTACACCAGCCTAACTGACTTTGATGCAGGACAAAACATTGTTAACGATTTATATGTTTATTACAATACTGTTTTCTTTGAAAATGAAGATCTCAATATAATGGTAAAATGTACAATCAATATAGGTTCGCAATCGTGAGTAGGCTTGAAATATATATTTTTCTTCAACAGCTAAATCCTGGCAGGGAGATAATCTGTGTATAATTTCTATAAAAAAGAAATCGTGATAAAGTGTCTTTTGACTTCGGTCTCAATTATTTTTATTCCCCAAACAATACTCTGCTCAACAGCTGCCCAAAATGACGTTGAACAGGAAAAATATGCAAAGCTAACAGTTTCTACCAACCCTGACGGCGCAGAGGTTAGGGTAAATGATCACTTGGTTGGAACAGCTCCATTGTCAGCTCCTGTTGTGTTGGAATCAGGAAAACATATTTTGACTGTTCATTTGGAGGGATACAAATCAGAATCAAAGAGATTTATGGCAAAACCGGGAGAACATGTCTTTTATGAAATTGTTTTGAAAAAGATTGAATCTGCAACACAACCAAACAATAAAACTCCTCTTAGCATAGTTGTTAATGAAACTGACGCAACAATACGTGTAAACGGCCTTTCTTTGGGGAAATCGCCGGTTACCAATCCGGTTCAACTGTCTCCAGGAAAACACTTGATTCAGATTAACAAGCAGGGGTTTAAACCTTTTGAAAAAGAGGTTTCTGTTTCTTTGCAAGAAAAGCAAGTTGTCGAGGCAGAACTTACGCAAGAAGACAAACCAAAAGGTTCAGCTGTTACCACGGTCGGTTTGATAGGGACGGTTACTATGACTGTTGCATCGGGAGTTATGTGGGGAATGTCGTTTTCAAAGAGGTCTGACTACAATGAGAACAATGGTAAGCTGGAGGAACTAAAAGCTTCAGCACAATGGGATGATGCTTTGGAGCAAGAAACCCGTAAAGATTTTGAATCGTCTAACAACTTCAATCGCGCAGCGGTACTAACATCTATTACAACAGGAGTATTTGCGACAATGTTTGCTGTGGGAATTGCAGTAAAACACAACAGGTTAAATAAAAAACAAGCTGCATCAACAATATTAAGTCCGACAATGTCAGGTATAAGAGTGAGTTTCTGAAATGAAGATAATAAGAAAAATTGCAACGGTTGTTTTGTTTGCCTTAGTAGTGTCGACAGTTTTTTCATGTCTTTCATATGAAGAAATGACAATCAAACCTGACCTTGATTCTTCAACTGAAGACGCCGGTGTCAATTTAGATACTGACACTCGTCAGTAATGAGAGCAGTTGACTTCGCGCTTGTTCCATAGACATATTATATATTCGAAAACCGGCAGCGTTTATATGTCCTCCGCCGTTAAAAAAAGAGGCGACTGCCGATGCATCCAGAAAGCCTTTTGAACGCAAGCTTGCTCTTATTGAACCGTCAAGATCTTCTCTTAGCAATACGGCCAACTCAACTCCATGAATACTGCGAGCAGCGTTAACAATGCCTTCAAGATCTGAATACGATGCTTTAACATCATCCATCATTTGTTTAGTGCAATACATTACTGCAAATCTGCCGTCTGCCGTTAATTCGAGCGTATTTAAGACTTTTCCTAAAAGAAGTTGCCTTAGTACAGTAAATGAACCGAAAAGATTTTCAGATGTTAAATGAGGATCCGCCCCTAGTTCAACCAGTACTGCTGCGGCTTTATGTGAATCCGCAGAAGCACTTTCATATCTAAAGGCTGAGGTATCTGAAACAATAGCTGAATAGAGGCATATTGCAGCATTTTTGCTTATCGTCCAACCCGCATAGCGAGCGACATTAAATATTATTTCTCCGACTGATGATGCTGAAGCTCTAACCGCCAATTCGCCGAACTCTTCATAGCTTCTATGGTGATCTATAACAATGAAAGTACCTATCGGCTGAAAGCCGTTTGGAAATATATTTCGTCTTGGAGTGTCTGCAAGAACGGTAGCATCAAAAGCTGAAGCCGCAAGTTCTTTGCAAACAGCTGAAGAGCCTGGAAGAAATTTGAGATGTCTTGGAATCTCATCCGGACAATAAACCGTTACTTCTTTTCCCAGTTCTTGTAAGACAAAGCTAAGCCCTAATATACTTCCCAATGCATCGCCATCCGGATTGCGATGACCGGCGATCATAATTTTTTTTGAACGCTCTATTTCTAATTTTAAAGGTTTCAGATCTTTCTCCGAAACAGGAGGCAGGGAAGGGGGCAGGTTATTGGTGTAACTAGGTTTCAATTTTCAGTCAGTACATTTTCGTCATATTCGATTTCAAATTTTAACTTGTGACGAGCCTCTTCCTGAGCAAGACCCAACAGCAAGGTTTTAATTTCATCATTGGGAGCAAGGGCAGCTAAATCGGTATAGAGTTTGAAAGCTGCTTTTTCCTGTTTCATAGCAAACAAAAGAACACTTTGATAATCCGGGTTTTCACTAAGGGAAACCTCAACAGAATAATCTGCAATTTTTAAGTTCTGAACAACTGCGTCAGCTTTAAGAAGGTTTCGTCCGCCCTTGACTTTCTCCAGCTTGATTTTATGACCTTTCTCCTCTCCTGCAATTTGCAGAAATTCTGCTTTCATAGACTCCGATTTAGTTCTTTCTGCCAAACCGGTATAGAGATCAACAGCATCCTGTTCATTTTTAATAGCAAAGTCCAACAGTTCATCAGTATTTGTAAATGCAGTCATCATTTTCTCCTTTGCCGCAGCTCGGCGTTTAGTCTTTGCAAGTATGTAACACAAGTATTGACTAGATGTTGATATAAAAAAGCACAAGATTAACGTAAGTTGCCAAAACATCCGTTATATAAAACAATGCTTGTTGGTATAAGTATGTAAAGAAGTTAAGGAGAAAAACGATGACACAACTACAAAAAGGCACCAAAGCGCCGTCTTTTAGTCTATTAAATCAAAATGACAAAATGGTTTCTTTAGAGGACTTCAGAGGTAAAAAACTTCTTATCTATTTCTATCCTCGTGCAGATACGCCCGGTTGTACAACTCAGTCTTGTTCTGTAAGTGAGTCCTTGAATCATTTAAAAGAACTCTCAGTGGAAGCGATAGGGATAAGTCCTGATGCGCCTTTAAAGCTTAAGAAATTTGATGAAAAATACAATCTTGGATTTACACTGCTTTCGGATTTCGATCATAATACAGCCCAAGCTTTTGGAGCTTTCGGCGAAAAAATAATGTACGGAAAAAAGAAAGAGGGAATTATTCGCTCCGCATTCCTACTTGATGAGAATGGATATATCATTGAAGCCTGGTATAAGGTAAAGCCGGCTGATACTGTTCCTAACGTATTGTCTACTTTGTCCTAAGACGTTAAAAGATGCAATGCCTCTTTTTTACCGAGCACATAGCAATGCAGCTAAGATGCTTAAATCTGTCGGAATCGATATTGTAACAGTGGGCACAACCATTCAGGTGATTATGGAAAGGAAGCTTTTATTGAGATGCTTGATTTGCTTTCCGAAGCCGGAATTGACTATACGGGCGGCGGATATGATCTTGAAGATGCAAAAATTCCCACCGTAAAATTAGTTGGAGGTACCGGAATTGCAATAGTTGGTGCAGATATGACTGTGACTAAGGATGGTAGAAGTTGTTTCAGAAAAATCAGAAATTGTTATGGACGACTATAGAATCTTTCTTGGAAAGGCAGTTCGAAAAAAAGACGAACGTAAAGTATTTGAGGTATTGGATCTTTTGCGTAATGAACTAAACTAATATTTTCCAACCGTGCCTTGCCGGTAGACTGAGTATTGATGATAACAGTATTAAATGTCCATTGTTCATTTGAAGGAATTGCAGCACTAAAAGGGATTTCTCTTAATATCAAAAAAGGTATGATTGTTGGAATTATTGGCCCTGGAGGAAGCGGCAAATCTGTTCTGTGTAAGATAATGAGCGGATTAGTGCGACCTGATGCGGGAGTATTGTTTGTTGCCGGTCAGGATATGGTAAAAGGATCAAAAGAAGAAATAAAAAAGATTCAAACTAAAATTGGAGTTCAATTTCAAAACGATGCGCTTTTTGAACATATGACTGTACTTGAAAATGTTGAGTATCCGTTGAAGCGAGTTTCTTCCCTCAACTCCAATGAAAGGCGATATCAAGCAATAGAACGACTGGCAATGGTCGGGTTAGCCGGTCTTGAAGGACAAATGCCGAATCAGTTATCAGGCGGACAACGACGAAGAGTTGCTCTAGCCAGAGCGTGTGTTTCAGATCCGGATATTTTGATATGTGATGATCCAACCGCCGGTTTAGATCCGGTAACCTCAAAACGTATTCTTGATATGATTGTAGGTATTCATTATCAAGCGAACAATACTGTGGTTATTGTATCGTCTGATGTTCTTGGGCTTTTGTCTACAGTTGAAAAAGCTGTATTGATCTGGGATGGGTTAGTAATTGCCGAGGGTGCTCCCGGCTCTTTCTGGCGTGATGAAAGAAGGCATGTAAAGCGTTTTTTGGATGATTCAAAGCTTCCGGCTGCGTTAGCTGTTCCGAGTTGGGTGGGAAGATGGGATTTATAACTGCTGTATCAGATTCAGGAAGACGCTTTCTTAATACTGCAAGTCAAACAGGCGGTGTTTTTATTCTTTTATTTAGAGTTATTCACCGCATGATGACAATCGATATTTTGGAGTTTAAGCGATGCCTTCTTAAAATGGGTTATCGTTCAGTTCCTGTAATAATAGCCACCGCTTTGATTGTAGGTATTATTCTGGTTATTCAGGCTTTTGTGTTTGTAGATAGATACGGATTGCGTTCTCAATTAGGTTGGGGTGCCGGTTTTGTGACCATCAGAGAACTGGGACCTGTTTTATTCGCGTTAATGTTTTCGGGAAGAGTAGGGGCCTACACTGCTGCAGAGCTGGGAACGATGAATGTTACCGATCAAGTCAACGCTCTTAGATGTTTAGCGCTTGATCCAATTTCCTACTTGGTTGTTCCTCGTTTTGCAGCAATGATAATTTCTCTTATTGTTTTGACTATAATCGGCAATACGGCTGCCTTGCTCAGCGCTTCTATTGTGGGTGATTTACTAATGGAGGTTGATCAACACACTTTTTGGACTTCATTTGTTGCAATGTTAACCCCATGGGATTATCTCACCAGTATAGCAAAGGCAGGTTTTTTTGGAGCTATTATTGCGGTAACATGTTGTTATTGCGGATTAAATGCAAGAGGAGGTGCGCCGGGAGTCGGTAGAGCGGTCAACGCATCTGTGGTAACTTCGGCGTCGGCCGTTTTTATTGTGGATTTTTTCTCTACATTTGTTTTGGGATAAAGAGTTAGCCGGCGATAACTTTGATAAGATCGATTACTTTACAGGAATATCCCCACTCATTGTCATACCAAGACACAACCTTTACAAAGGTTCCATCCAACTGAATACCGGCTTTGGCATCAAAAATAGAAGTGCAGGATTCATGTCTAAAATCTGTGGCTACAACAGCGTCTTCTGTGTAACCAAGGATTCCTTTGAGAGGACCTTCTGAAGCTGCTTTCATGGCGGCGCAGATTTGATCATATGTGGTTTCCTTATTAAGTTCAACAGTTAGGTCGACAACAGAAACATCAGAAGTAGGAACGCGGAAGGCCATTCCGGTGAGTTTTCCGTTAAGCTCGGGAATAACTTTTCCCACCGCTTTGGCAGCACCTGTCGAGGATGGAATAATGTTTTCAAGAATTCCTCGTCCTCCTCTCCAGTCTTTGTTGGAGGGGCTGTCTACGGTTTTCTGTGTTGCGGTGGCTGCATGAACAGTAGTCATAAGACCGCGTTTGATACCGAAGTTGTCGTGCAATACCTTGGCAACAGGTGCCAAACAGTTGGTGGTGCAAGATGCATTGGAAACGATATCTTCACCTTTGTAAGTATCGGTATTGACGCCGCATACGAACATTCTGGTGTCATCTTTAGAAGGTGCCGAAAGTACAACTTTTTTTGCACCCGCTTTGAGGTGGGCTTCAGCTTTGTCGCGAGACAAGAACAAGCCGGTGGACTCTACAACAACGGTTGCACCTACAGCATCCCATTTCAGGTTTTCAGGATTTCTTTCTTGTGTAATACGAATGGTTTTTCCATTTACTATCAGTTGGCCGTCTTTCACAGAGATATCACCTTTGAATCGACCGTGTACTGAGTCATATTTCAGCATATAGGCCAGATAATCCGGCTCCAGCAAGTCGTTGATTCCGACAACTTCAACATCATTTCGTTCTGCTGCAGCACGAAAAACCATACGACCGATTCGGCCGAACCCGTTAATACCGATTTTAATTGTCATGACTCTATCCTTTCATACGCTCCTCAAAAAAGGAGTAAACATGCCGAATATTCAGCATTTTGTTTGTATTTCCATACTCCAACAATAAAATTTTGTCTGAGCATCCATTTTTAACCGTTGCGCTAGATAACACAGTTTATGACTATATACAATCTAAGAGAACGTTTTCTTTTGAAAACATGGTTAAACAAACGTAAAAGTAATGCTGTAAGATATTCCGCATATATTAAAGTATAACATCATAAATTGCACATAACATGCTGTATATATAGCTAATAAAGGTAGTAAAAATAACCGTGGACATGTTTTCTATTCAATATATTTTAATGCACTTAATACAGATATTATGTTCAGTTAAGCCTTGTATCTTTAAGCGATACATTAAATAATGTGTGTTATGTGATAGTAATAACAAACAAAAACAGAGTTAGTACAGAAAAGAACAACCACGGGGAGTTACCCTTACAACAATTACCGTATGTTATCGCATAGAGGCGGATTTCTGCGCACGCTCTGTGTTTTTATGTAAGTAAACTCAGTTAAGTATCCGCATGTTGTCTTTAGAAAGTTTCCAACTAAAAATTCACCCAATTATGCGAATTAGTGTAGGGTAGGGCTTCGTTTCACGTCGTAAACGCGCACCGACATTGAGTTTTTCGAGGGGATAACCCCATCGACTAGATTCTGATTTGTTCTAAACAGGACTTCTGAAATGAAACTATTCTAAATTTTCATCATAAAAAACTATTATAGAAAGACAATGAAATTCATTGTCGGAGCTTTGTTTTACTATTGTATCTTTAATTTTGATTTTTGGATTTTCCTGAATCCACCTGGTAATATGCATACCCAATTCTTCTCGTTCTTTTGCTTTAGTTGCCGAAAAAACTTTAACCCCTTTGTATTCCACCATCGCCGTTTCCTTTCACCTTGAGAGGCAGTCTATAGCAGCTTGCCGTTTCACTCCGATAAAACGGATGATTGAAACATTTTTACACAAAAATAACGACTCTACAAGAACCAAATGGGTAGAAAAGATGAAAATAGACAGGTAATTTTATGTGTTTTATCAATAGGCTAAATACTGTTTGTCTCTAATTGCCAAAAAATTGAGATTTGCTTCTTGTAGCTTTGGATAGGTTACAAGGTTAGGATCACCGTCACTAACGTATAGTTTTTCCGGATGTTTCTGAAAAAATTTCAACCAATCGTATAGTCCTACATTCATTGTTGCTGTTTCACTTGCTCTAATTCTCGGAATGGACATAGCATTAAATTTCTTATCTAGAGGAGAAGGTGCAAAGGATGATCCTACATTCAATATCGCAAGATTCTCATAAATATGATTTTTGTAGGTTCCTTTTTGAAGGTAAATTTGCAAATTCTTTGCACGAGGGCGTGCGCCAAAGCATAGTGCCAATGAGCGAATCCTATATTGAGGAACAATGCTTTCTAAAAAGCTTGATTGAGTACCGATAGCAGCCTGAATCTTTTCGGCATATGCATTTTGAGGTTTGCTTAAATCGTGATGACTTGAAGTATGGTTCCCAATGTCCATACCAATAGAAACCAAATAATTTAATTTAAAAGTAACATATTCAGCCTGTTTAAAGGGATATTTTCCGTTTAGGAAGAAAACAGCTTTGGAATGAAAATCAGAATGTTTTTCTCGGAAATTTTCCAATATTCCGACAGCGCTGTCCGAAGTCGGTTTTATGGTTCCATTGTTATCATATACTTTAAATTGACCCAAGGTTCCGTCATCAAACGTAATTACAAAAGGCGACATTCCTTTGGGAATATCAATATTGTTTGTAACATAATCATAGATGCTAATCGGACGAAAATTTTTTCTGTAGAGAACCTCCAAGTCTTTTTCAAAGTTTTTTGGCGTTCTTGTCCAGGTTGATTCAGGTAAACCTATGTTGTGATACATTAATATCATTATACCGCCAAGTTCATTGGCTGTTCTTGTTTGATGTGTATTCGAGTTTGAGTTGGAAGAAGTTATCTTTGGTTTAAAAAATAAAAATAATAATGTTACCGAAATAAAAAGAAGTAAAAATCCATGATATGAAGCTGTGATTTTATGTCGCATAAGATATATTATGTAAAATAATAACAGTTGATGTTTTGCATTAGTTTTTACGGCCTTTGTTTGCATTTTTATTGCTATTTATGCCAATAGATAAAGGATGAATACTAATGGAAGACCAGAGTGTTATCTCATGACGCATATCTCTTGATGAATATTGTGTTGCCAGATTGAAAAACAATGCTCTTTCTAATTTTGTTGAACGAAACAATTTTCCAACATCAAGTCCTGTACCGATCAAAATGAATCCGCCTAAAATTACTCCTGATGATCTTTCACTTTGAGTCAATATCCTTTCCTGCTCTCTAAACACCAATGTTCCGTTTGCTAATACCGAAGGTTGACCTAAATGATAAATATTGGCGGTTATTATTGGAACTCTTAATGAAGGTCCTCCTCCTGCTATCAATGATATATATCTAAAATAGTATTTGTAATAATATAGAAAATCAAATTGATGACTTGAAGTTACTACTTCGAGTTGAGCAGAACCTTCAGTTTCTTTCTTTATATTACCAAAATATTTACATTCTGCTCCTATAACATGATTGCCTATAATAGGAATTTCCATTCCAAGGGAACCTCCCGTTATTATAGAGTTTTTCAAACCGTCTTTTACTGCATCCTGAAAAAAAGATATCCCTATAAAACGATAATCAACAACAATATCGATACTACGAAGCCCCAAACGTTCATTAGAATTTGTTGAAGCAGAGAAAGCAGATAGTATTGCAAAGGTAATAATAGCAATATTTTTCAGCACCCGACTACCTCGGAAAAAAACAGACTGTATCGTTCCTCTATAACATCACATGCTATTGAAGAATGTAGATTATTATTTATTCCCGCAATGAATGCAGAAAACATATACCACAGTTCAAAATTATCCTCATCAACAATGATTTGGGGTAAATTTGATAATGATTTTAGTACATAAGATGCAACTTGTATTAGCGCCGAGTGCATTCGTTCATTCTCAGAATCTATTTTAATTGATTTATCCTGTTCAGATATTTTCAAAGCTATTTGATAAAAAATACCCGCTGTTGTCAAACCTATATCGTATGGACAAAAATCATAATTATCGCTATTTCTTGCCCAATTATCCATTGATTCCGTGTAGAATTTGCTAATAGGTCTTGATATGTCACGACTGATTTCGATGTTGTTTTTTTCATTACACGAAGGTGAAACAAACATGTTTGTAGGGATAGACGGTGCCATATAGTCAGGATCGGTTGTTCGTGCTACAGCCATATAGTCTGCAACAGCTTCATTAACAGCTAATAGAAAGTTTTCACTCGATACATCTAAATCAGGAATGTTATCTAATAAAAGCTTATCTACAATATAATGGGTGTATTCGTGTGTAATTATTCCTGTATTCAGAGAAATGGGAATCCATTGAAATTGTTCGAAAGGGACTATAAAAAAGCCTCGTTCGTTAGAAGAAATCTTGGCGTAAAAAGCATTATCTTTCATTACATAGCGGGTACCGTTCGGTTCAATAACAACAATTCGTGGAGAGTAGTATGTAGGAAGCCTTACAGGCATGTTGTTATCCAAACCTAAAGTGTTTCTAAAGAACAGATACGACAGCTCCATGTTGTAATAAATTGAAGCCATAGACAAAGAATGAAAAGAATCCGGAATTAAAACTCCGTCAGATTTTACAGCAGAAAACGCAACTTTATGAGGATTCTCTTTCTTGTTTAT
>CAYWLQ010000137.1:0-15959 GCA_964458775.1 uncultured Myxococcales bacterium
AACCAAGCTTCTATTTCTAAGCGGTTATTAAAACAAGAAGAGGCTCGCGGCTTTAGAACAGGCGGTTTGTTTACAAAACGTATTCGTCATTTCACAGACGGAGTAGTAATCGGCTCAGAAGAATATGTGCAGCAAAAGTTGGAGCAATTGAGACATGCTAAGACCTATTTAAGAAGAAAGAATCCGGTTCGACAATTAGACGGGATTCATACAAGTTTGAGACCGCAGAGAGAAGTCGTTTCGTAATATAGTCCGGATTCTTCCTCGGCGTTGTCTACAAATTGAGATGCACAGATGATGACGCTATCACGTGCTCACTGGTAAATATAAAATTTGTGATAACTCCTATCACAGAGAGCAAATTCGGCCCTTTACATCCATTTTTTGCTTCAATAAGAACTCAAGTACTGTTTGTCTGCTTGTCACTTATTGAAATAGACAAAATTTAATTGTCAAAGAGCTGCAATGCGAAAGACAGGAATAGACCTAACACGGGTACTAATACAGATCAATGTCCCCTTAAAAGAAAAAACGCTGCTTTTTCACATTGCCGTCCCTATGACCGTCTTGAACGTCCGTCTTTTAACGCCAATTTCAGATTTAAGGTCTTTAGCTTTCTATACAATGTGCTTGGGTTAATCCCGAGTTCTCTGGACGCAAGTTCTCTGTTGCCGCCGTGTTTTTCTAATGCATTGAGAATAAGCTCTTCCTCTATAGATTTGAGTTTCAGGTTATTAACAGAAATGGCGCTTCTTTCCGGTTTATTTTGTATTAGATATTGCGGTAGATGCTGCGGTTCAATTAGTTTGTCAGTACATAAAACAAAAGCATGTTCAAGAATATTCTGAAGTTCTCTTACGTTCCCCGGATATTCGTGATTCATCAATATAGCAGCGGATTCTGCTGAAAGACCGTGAATGTTTTTGTCGTAGGTTCGATTGTAGTTCTCAATAAAATGTTCGACCAGAAGAGGGATATCTTCAGTGCGCTCGCAAAGAGCCGGAATATCTATTCTGATTATATGTATTCGATAATAGAGATCCTCTCTAAATCTACCATCTTGCACAAGCATTTTAAGATCTTTGTTGGATGCTGCTATTATTCGCACATCTGCTTTTACAGATTCAACCGAACCCAAAGGTTCATAGGTTTTTTCCTGAAGTACCCGCAGCATACTTACTTGCATTGCCAAAGAAATGTCACCTATTTCATCCAAGAACAAAGTGCCGCCTTCTGCCAAAGCGAAGCGTCCGGGTTTTTCTTTTTTAGCATCCGTAAAAGCTCCTGGCTTGTATCCGAAAAGCTCAGATTCCAACAGATTGTCAGGAAGAGCACCGCAGTTTACGGCAACAAATTTCTTCTTTCTGCGAGGAGACAAATGATGAATCGCACGCGCAAACAGCTCCTTGCCCGTACCGCTCGGACCTTGTAAAAGCACAGTTGTATTACTGTCTGAAATTCGCGGCAAAACATCGAACAATTTGGTCATTGCCGAGCTTTTTCCTACAATGTCAGCCACCGTGTGTCGGCTTTTTAGTTTCTTGCGCAACTCCTCTACTTGTCTCAAATCTTGAAAGGTTTCTACTCCTCCGATAATCCTGCTGTCGTTGTCAGTCAAAACTGCTGCAGAAACCTTAATAGGAATGCGTGCACCTTTAGCATCGATAATAAAAACAGTAGGAGCCGATGCCGGCGCACCGGTGTTAAGAGCCGCCCGAACCGCGCACGATTCTTCACATATATTGGCTCGAAATACTTCGTTGCATCGATGGCCTATTGCTTCTTCTCGTTTAATACCCGTAATTTTTTCGGCAGCACGATTAAAAGAGGTAATTCTCCAATCCAAACCGACAGTAAATACCCCTTCATTGATTGAATCTAAAATTGCATCTCTATGTTTTGCAACGTTGAATTCATCACTTGAATTATCCATAACAAAACTCCTTGAAATTACCCATAGGCGGCCGAATTGCAAAACGCAAGAGCATTCGTGCATTTTGCAGACACTTTCATGCACAATGCAATGTTACCTATTGGTAATTAGCAACAAAACCAAAGGGTATTCTTACTTTATCTAATTATTACTGACACATAAGCCCTTGGCATAAGATATGCTTAAAACCGTGCTCATGAATGTGGCAATTCCAATACACGGATGGCGAATTTCTCCGGTTTTTGATGTCGCCCGAAAAGTGGAGTTACTTTGTGTGAATTCAGAAGGAAACATCAGTCGTGTCTCAATATTTTTCAAAACCGGAGAAGATCCTTTGGATATAGCAAAGCATTTAGTTGACAAAAAAACGGACGTGCTGATTTGCGGTGCTGTTTCGCGCCCGGTGGAAATGCTGTTGTCCGCATCCGGAGTTACGGTGATTCGAAATACCTGCGGTCCGGTTGATGAAGTATTTGAGGCTTTTTTAAACGGCGAACTTACAGAAAACAAATTTTTAATGCCCGGTTGTCCGGGAAGAAAATGCGGCAGACGGCGTCGCTTGCGTCGCGGTCATTTTTAGCTTGCAAAAACAAGTGCAAGTAAAGGAGAGGTGCAATGCCTAGAAGAGACGGAACAGGGCCTCAATCAATGGGACCGATGACTGGAAGAGGTTTGGGTTTATGCGGGGAATACCCGAACGTCAGATATTCAAAAACTCATACGGGACGACGCGGATGCGGAATGGGCTTCGGCGGAGGCCGAGGTTGGGGACGAGGCATGGGATACGGACGAAGATCCGATATTAGGCAGGATATAGACTATGATTCGTATCAAGCAAATTCGACTGCTGACTTTGCTAAAGAAGCAATAGCTGCACTGACCAGGCAAGTTGAATCCATGTCAATACTGCTGAAAGAGCTCAAATCCAAAGTTGACAAGGCAGAAGATACAATACCGGAAAAAGCGGATAATTAGCTTATTAAGGAGAATATAATGAAAGTAGCTGTTACGGCAATAAAGCCTTCGCTTGATTCAGAAATAGACCCTCGTTTTGGCAGATGTGCGTATTTTGTAATAGTAGAAACCGATGATATGAGTTTTGAAGCGACGGACAATGCAAGCATGTCTCAAGGAGGCGGAGCCGGTATCTCTTCAGCTCAATTTGTGGCACAGAATGGCGTTAAAGCAGTGTTGACCGGCAATTGCGGACCTAATGCTCACCAAACTCTAAGCGCAGCCGGTATCGACATTATTACAGGACTTAACGGTTCTGTTTTAGCTGCGGTTGAAGCTTTCAAATCAGGAAAACTCAAACCGGCGGATGCACCTAATGTTGAGAGTCATGCAGGTATGAAACAGTTTTAATACAGATGCCTAAAAGAAGTTTCACAATAGATTGAAAGGCTTTTTATGAAAAATGCCCAACTTAGAATCGCTGTAGCAGGCGGAAAAGGCGGAACAGGAAAAACAACGGTTTCGGCCAACTTGGTGTCGGTGCTTTCTGATAATGCAAAAGACGTGGTTTATGTAGATTGCGATGTAGAGGAGCCCAACGGGCATCTGTTTTTCAAACCGGATATTCAGCGAACCGCAACGGTTAAAGTTTCCTATCCGGAAATTAACGAAAACAAGTGCACAAAATGCGGAAACTGTGCAACTGCTTGTAGGTATACTGCGATAGCTGCTTTACCCAATAAAACCCTAACTTTTCCTAAACTCTGTCACGGATGCGGCGGGTGTTTTCGCGTATGCCCTCATAATGCAATTGCCGAAAATTTTCGCGAGGTCGGACAGGTAGAAGCCGGCGTGTCCGGAAGGCTGACCTTTGTACATGGAAGGTTAAACGTAGGAGAGGCAATGTCTCCTCCTGTAATAAGAGAGGTACTTCGCTCAATTCCTCCTGACCGTATTGCTATTTTGGATGCGCCGCCGGGAACCTCATGCCCAGTAATTGAGTCGGTCAAGACTGCAGATGTGGTGCTTTTAGTTACCGAACCTACACCCTTCGGGCTAAACGATTTTAGACTGGTAGCAGATATGGTTAAGGCCTTGGGCTTACCTTTTGGAGCGGTTATAAACCGAGCTGGAATTGGAAATAACGAAGTAAAGAATTATTGCATTGAACAAGATATTCCGATTCTCTTAGAAATTCCCAATGACAGAAAAATAGCACAGGCATATTCGCGTGGTGTTTTGGCAACCAAAGCCTTTCCCGAAATGGGCGAAGTGTTTCTCAAATTGTTTAATAACATTTCAGCACTTTCAAACAAAACTACATCCGGATCTGTATTGAAAAGCGAAGAACAAAGCAGTTTTCAAAAATTAGAAACACCTTTGCCGATAGAATTTGACAATACCGCTATCAATGAAGATGACTATCCATCAAAAAGAGAACCGGTTGTAAACCAAAAGAAACCTTCTGAATTGGTTGTAATCAGCGGCAAAGGCGGTACCGGAAAAACCAGCGTTACTGCATCTCTGTTCTATCTTGCCCAAAATGCATCTGCCGCCGACTGTGATGTAGATGCCGCTGATCTTCACTTAGTATTAAATCCTTCGGTGCAATATACTTGGCCGTTTTCGGGAGGACAAACATCATTCATCGACCGCGAAAAATGTACCGCTTGCGGAATTTGTCAAACCCATTGCCGTTTTGATGCCGTTACAGAAAAAGGAGGATTTTTTGTTGTCGATCATATTTCCTGTGAAGGCTGCGGAGTATGTGAGGATGTGTGTCCTAACGGCGCAGCACAACTTCGCTCTGTTGTAAACGGGGAATGGTTTGTTTCGGATACGCGCATGGGACCGATGACTCACGCCAAACTTGGAATCGCACAAGAAAACAGCGGCAAGTTGGTGTCTCTGGTGCGCAGGGAGGGCAGGTTTCTCGGTGCACTCAATCGACGAGAACTTTTAATATGCGACGGTTCTCCGGGAGTGGGTTGTCCTGTAATCGCCTCTATTGCCGGTGCAAATATGGCTCTGATTGTAACCGAACCGACTCTATCGGGATTACACGACTTAAAGCGAGCGGCCGAGCTGTGCAAACAGTTTTTAATTAAAACCGGAATTTGTATTAACAAGGCAGATATTAATTTAGAAGTATGTGAGCAAATTGAAAAAGAGGCGGCCTCTCTGGGCATTCCGGTATTTGGGCGTATTCGATATGATGATGCTGTGGTCCACGCTCAAATTAATCAACAGTCTGTTGTCGAATACAGCAACGGGCCGGCTGCTTCTGATATAAGGGAACTTTTTAAACAAATTCAAAAAGAAATTTTCGGCCCGTCTTTGTAGAAGACTGCCGATTCAATAATCATCAAGGAAAAGAACAATGACAACTAATAATCAATGTAAAACCTGCGGTGACTCTGAATGTTCGGATTCGGTAAAACGACCGGGAGAAAGAGAAGAAGATTTTGCCGAGAGACAAGCAATGGAATCTCGCTTAAGACAAATCAAACATAAGATTTTGGTATTATCCGGAAAAGGCGGAGTCGGTAAAAGCACAGTGGCTGCCAATTTAGCAACAGCCTTGGCATTGGCCGGCAAAAAAGTTGGGATTCTTGATGTAGATATTCACGGTCCCAGCATTCCCAAATTACTACATGTCGACAAAGAGTCACTTTCCGGCGGCGGAAATACAATTTACCCGGTACAAACTGATTCTCTCGGTGTCGATATGAAAGTCATGTCAGTCGGCTTTATGCTGCGAGAAAAAACCGATGCTGTAATTTGGAGAGGCCCCAGAAAATACGGTCTTATAAAACAATTTGTTAAGGATGTAGAGTGGGGACGTCTCGATTATCTAATTGTAGATGCACCTCCGGGAACAGGAGATGAGCCGCTTGCGGTTGCAGAGTTATTAGGAAATGCTGACGGAGCGATAATCGTAACTACTCCTCAGGAAGTATCGGTTCAAGATGTAAGACGCTGCGTAGGATTTTGCCGTCAGCTAAATCTTCCTGTTTTAGGAGTAGTTGAAAACATGAGCGGCTTTGTCTGTCCCAAATGCGGCGAGCGGGTTAACATTTTTGGCGTTGACGGAGGGAAAATTATGGCAGAGGAACTGAATGTTCCCTATCTCACTTCTGTTCCCATCGAACCGGAGACTGTACTTTCCGGCGATAAAGGATATCCTATTGTAATGTCAAACTCCCACTCCGAAACCTCCAAGGCGTTTGGAAAAATTGTAAGACTCTTGCTTGAGAAATCAGAGGGGGGGTCATTATTAAAAAAGGTTTCAATAGAAAAAGGGAAACCTTTTCGTATAGCTGTTCCTATAACAAACGGAGTTTTGTCTTCCCATTTCGGTCATTGTGAGCATTTTGCAATTTTCGATGTCGACTCAGATGGGAAAAGCATAATTAACCGAAAACAAGTAACACCGCCGCCTCATGAGCCCGGCAGCTTTCCCAAATGGCTTCACGAACAGGGAGTAAACTACATCATAGCAGCCGGTATGGGCTCTCGCGCTCAAAGCCTTTTTGCTCAAAACGATATCAATGTGGTTGTAGGGGCGGTGTCTGACACATCTGATAATGTAGTTGAATCTTTTTTAGCCGGAACTCTCAGTACGGGAGAAAACGTCTGTGACCATTAATCAACTGAAGTTTGCTGTAAAACCTTGTGCGAAAGTTCCTCTTTTGGCAAGTCAGCAAAAACTGGAAACTATTAGAGCATCTGAGCACGGCGGCTGTTTGCTTTGCGGCAGCAACAATCCCTTTGGGTTTAAACTATGCTTTAACGTTGAAAAAGACGGATCGGTTACCGCCGAATTGTCTTGCAAACAAATTTTCCAAAGCTATACAGACACTCTCCACGGTGGGGTTATTTCCGCTTTATTGGATTCGGCTATGACAAACGCGCTTTTTGCAGTCGGCATTATTGCCGTAACCGCCGAATTAACTGTTCGTTTTAAAAAACCTGTTAGGTTGGACAAAGATATTGCGATATGGGCAAAAATAGCACCAATGTCATTCCCTCCGCTATATTACCTAAAAGGGGAGCTGACACAGGATAAAAGACTCATGGCGAAAGCATCGGCAAAGTTTTTGGCAAAGGAATTATTGGAGTAAGTTACAATGTCAGATGAATTGAAAGCTGAACAAACCCTTCTAGAACAACAAGCATTGCCTGATTTGCCTGAAAACTATCAGGGACCTGTTTTGTTTTACAACGACTTAGTAGTAGACCATTTTATCAATCCCCGGAACGTCGGAGAGATATCTTCGGAAGAAACCGACGGCTTCGGCTTAATAGGGGATCCGTCATGCGGAGATCAACTGAAACTATGGATTTCTGTTAAAAACGATAAAATCTATAAAATTGCATTTAAAACTTTCGGTTGTCCCGGAGCAATTGCCACCGCAAGCATGCTAACCGTTCTTGCTGAGAACAAAACACTTGTGGATGCCGAACAAATTACAGATGACGATGTTATAGAATCATTGGGAGGCATTCCGGAAAGAAAAAAACACTGCTCCTTGCTTGGAGTTCAGGCGCTTAGGGCTGCTATGGCGGATTACAAACAGAGATGCGCTAACAGGTAATATCATGATTTATCTCGACCACAATGCAACTTCACCTCTGCACCCAAAGGCTTTGGATGCCATGATGCCTTACTTGACCTATCATTGGGGAAATCCCTCAAGTCCTCACAGGTTCGGTGCTGCAGCCCGCACTGCTCTGGAGAAAGCGAGAGCATGTGTTGCTGACTGTATTGGGTGTAATTTGGGCGAAATCATTTTTTGTTCGAGCGGTACAGAAGCTGACAACCTTGCTCTGCGAGGAGCTGCTGCGGCACTAAAGTCTAAGGGGAATCATATAATAACCTGTGCAATCGAACACCACGCTGTGCTGAATACTTGTAGGGCTTTAGAAAAAGACGGTTTCAAAGTTACCTTAGTTCCGGTCGATTCTAACGGTATAGTATGCATAAAGACTCTTGAGCAAAGTCTTCGTTCAGAAACGGTTTTGTTGTCGGTAATGCATGCCAATAACGAAACCGGTGCTGTTCAACCGATTGAAGAGATATCATTGATTGCCAAGTCAAAAGGAATAGCCTTTCATTGTGATGCGGTTCAAACCGTCGGGAAATTGCCTTTTAATTTAAGACAATCAAATTTAGACTACATAAGCTTCTCTGCACACAAACTCTACGGTCCCAAGGGAGTAGGTGCTTTGTATATTAAAAACGGAGCACCATTTTCTTCCATTATAACAGGAGGCTCACACGAACACAGTTTTCGTGCGGGAACCGAAAATGTCGCAGGAATAGTGGGCTTTGCAATGGCTTTACAAATAGCTACAGAAAACCTTGAATCCGAAGCTCATCGGTTATCTACTTTGCGTAATCAATTGGAAACTGAAATTGAAAAAGCAATACCTAGAATTAAAATAAACTCCAGAAATGCACCCAGAATATCCAATACATCAAATATTACCGTTGAATCTGTTGACGGAGAATCTGTGGTGTTGGGAATGGACTTGTTCGGTTTTTGTATCTCTACAGGTTCTGCTTGTTCCACAGGCGAACCCGAACCGTCTCACGTGCTTACCGCAATGGGTTTAAGTCCGCGTGATGCTCAGAGCTCAATTAGGTTTTCTTTGGGGAAGGATACCAAAGAAGCAGATATAAATGCGGCTGTCGGTGCTGCCAAAAAAGCGATCACAAGATTGCGTTCTGTTTCGAGCATTTAATTAAGGATATATATAAAAATGGGTAAAAAGCTTCAGATGATTTCTCTAGAAATGAAAAAACACGCGCCGTTCACGGGCTTCGGAACCTTGACTGCTGTAGTAATCATGGCGCTAATGTTTCATTTAAAACTAGAATCTAGCTTGTCGCAAAAACTGTTTTGGATTTTTCATCCTATACATGTGTTAGTAAGCGCTTGGGCAACTACTGCCATGTACAGACTAAATTGTCAAAAGACCGACCCTGGCCGTCTTCTAATGGTCGGATATTTGGGTTCAGTAGGAATAGCTACCTTAAGCGATAGTATAATACCCTTTGTAGGAGAAATGCTGCTGGACTTACCAAATCGCGGCCTTCACATTGGTGCTATAGAGAAATGGTGGTTGATAAACCCCTTAGCAATTGCGGGAATTGTAATGGGAAGATACTTGCCTTCAACCAAACTGCCACACGCCGGCCATGTGCTTTTAAGTACCTGGGCATCTCTATTTCACATTACAATGGCCGCCGGCGGTCAATTCGACGTAATGATGGTAATTTTGGCTTCCGCCTTTGTTTTTTTAGCAGTATGGATTCCTTGTTGTACCAGTGATATTGTTTTTCCGCTGCTGTGGACAAGGGAGCGGTCCTGAAGGTTTGCTTACTACCCCGATGTTAATTGGTCAACTTGGTAACGTCAAACTCCGCTTCAGAGCCATTATGACGGATCGGTTACTTGTCCGGCAAACAGTATGATGCCGTTAAGCTTGTTTCTGATGAAGAATAGGAAAGGCCGATCTACAACAATTTCCGGAGGAACGCTGGTATAACCGTCCATGATTACAGCAGTTGCTGCCGCCGCTTCTGTTCCGTATTCATCTACTCCGATAAAAGCCTGATGGACTACATCATTGATAAATAATTTTTCAGTGTTGTTTATCCCGCTAAAGTTTGAGGTATCTTTTTCAAACGCATCGACCATGCCTAGAGAAATCAGTTGTTCTTTAAGGAAATGACTGCCCCATGTAAAACTAAATTTGGGAAACGTGAGACGTGCTTCCCCAAAAACATTTATAGATTCAAGCGCATCGGCTAACCAATCGCTGTTTGCCATATTGCGAATATCAGCCAATTTCCCTTCTTCCGGAATAATAACGGTCATTGTTATTTCGTTACCTATATAGGGAATTTCGACTATCTGAAACATATCTCCTTTGCCGTTGGGATAGCCGGCTGAGTTGGCCATCATGGGCACAAAAACTGTATTTTCCGTAGATGTGTGAAATGCAGCATTTTTGGTATTTTTGACATCAAAGACATTGCTCCATGTGCCGTAGAAGTAAAGTGCATTGGTGAGTATCAAGCGGGTATCTCTTGATACAGCATCAGGAGGAAGTAATTCTTTAATTTTTGAGTTGGTATTGTCCGAAACCCAATCATTGATAATTAAGCGGGAGTTTTCGGGAACTGACATAAAATCGAGAATTTTTGTTCCGCTGTCATAGTTGACAGATAGTATATCTAAGAAAGGTTCTTCTATCGAATAATCTCGCTGAGCCCAAAGCGCATTGACCAAAGACAATTGCAAGCTCTTTTTTCCCGTTCCGTCAGGCGGTTCGTAATCGGCAATATTGCAGTCCGACATTGCGATCATTAGACGATTGGCGGCAGCATGAAAGGTTTCTGTCGGGAGGTCGTTTTGCATTGCTTGAGCCATTTCCGCTTCGGTATTTCCTCGGGCACCGGCATAAGTCATTCCCAGTGCTGTTGCAATGCTCAATGGTGAGAAGACCATGTTGTTATTGTCGTTTGCGAGTCGCCGAAACAAGCTGAAACCGAACTCATTGGTATTGGTGACAAATTGCTCAAAATCTTTGTCTTCTACATTCGGAGAAGTCTCATAAGGCAGTTTTGAACGGAGTTCCGGCATTTCGGTTTCTATGTCGGATTCGGTATTTGTGTCTCTATATGTGTACGTATCGGAATCGGTATCAAAATAGGCATTGTTGTCGGTATTTGTATCGCTAGAACTTTCTATTAGAGCGTCTTTGTCGGTTTCATCAAGACCGGTATTTTGTGAACATCCCACTATCACAGAACTGACCGCATAACATAAAATAGTCGTTGAAATAAATATTGTTTTCATAATCTATAATCTCCCTTCTGCGCTTTTAAGTAACAATATTTATTATACCATTTAGTTAGACAGGACGGTATCATCATTTTGCCGCATTCAGATTTGCCGCATTCAGAGAATGTTTTTACAAAACATTAAAAAAAGATAGCCGAAGTCGATGCTTTGTTCGTAGAGAATTATAATTGAGAACCTAGAAGGAGGTTTTTTTTGTTCAAATACATACTGTTTTTAGTTTTTTTCTGCCAAACGGCTGCATGCAATAGCACCAATTTTGAGGAACCGTCGAATCAAAATGAAGATTCAAGCAGCGATTCGGACAACGATTCTGATGCTTATTCGGACAGCGACGCAGACACAGATACCGATGCAGATGCAGATACCGATGCCGACACAGATGCAGATACCGATGCCGACGCAGACGCAGATGCCGATGCAGATGCCGACGCAGACGCAGATGCCGATGCCGATGCAGACACCGATACCGATACCGATACCGATACCGATACTGATACCGACACCGACACCGATACCGATACTGATACCGACACCGATACGGATACAGACACCGATACCGATACTGATACCGACACCGATACGGATACAGACACCGATACGGATACTGATACCGACACCGATACGGATACAGACACCGATACGGATACAGACACCGATACAAACACAAATACCGGTGCGGATTGCGAAGAGCTTATTTCCAATCCCGACATTAATTGGAGGGAATCCTCTTTGCGTACTGATCGGGAAATTGTCGCATGTCTTGCATCGTCTTTGGGACACGCGGCGGGGTTCGGTGAGAAGGCGATGGGCGGTTATGATCCCGGCGGCGGCAGTAAGCTTGTTGTTATTACAACAACCGGTGATGTATCTGTAGAGCAGCAAGTTCTCGAAGCGGTAAGCAGTGAAGATCATGTTTGGATTGTTTTCGACAAGAAAGAATTTGCAAATCCCTACGAGATTGCCATGTACCGCCTAAAATGCAGCGAACCGGCCGTGCTATCTGCCTTGGGAGGTGCTTCGGAAGATCAGTGTCGTAATTATACTGCATGGTGTTCCGAGAACGGAATCGGTCAGGGTACGGAGTGTCTCGAGACCTTTTTTAATGACCGACTGAACGATAGCAGTCTTCCAATTCGAAATGTTCGTATCGGTTCAAATACAACTTTGGATGGGCGAGGGAGCAAGGCATATTTTTTATTTAGCGGTTTTGCAATCGGCTCTGACGACGACGGTCAACCGGTAGAAACGGCTAATAGTGTTATTGTTACCAATCTCCTTTTTAAAGGAGCCGGACATACAGAAGATCATGCGCTGGATCCCGACATGATTAGGTCTACCGGTGCCTCACATGATATTTGGATTCACCAGAATACCTTCGACCTTACAGGGGATTCGGCCTTTGATGTAAAGGTGGGCGCTTACAATATTACTATGTCTTTTAATTTGGTAAAAAACGTTAAACGAGCAGCTCTGCATGGCTCGTCGGACAGTAGAGTGATTAATGAACAAATCACCACCACAATGCATCACAATGCGTTTATTACTACAGATGATTTGTACGACACTTTTGGAAACACAGCGCGGCGAGTGCCGCTTCTTCGAAGGGGCCAATCCCATATGGTAAATAACGTATTCTACGGCTATAGAAAGGACATCATGAGTGTTCGAGTGGGCGGACGCGTTCGCTTTGAAAATAATATGTTTCTTGCGAACCCGGCTGCTGTAAATAGCGATGATATCAACTATTATGTGGAAAACCTTTTGCGCGGATACGAAGAGGGCGGCCTCGAAATAATCGGAAGCTACGTGTGGATGTCTGATTCATCCTGCAACCTGGATCCGTCAGCTTCCGGCGACTTGACCGCGTCCCACGGCAGCACACCGGATATGGTTTCAAACTACTCCGATGCTTCCCGCGAAGCTCTTTTAGACAACCGGTTTAATGCAGGAACAGACTTGGCCGACTATGTGCTGGCTACAGCGGGCAAGGAAGGCGCTGTACCCTTCAACTCACCATATACCCCGGGTCGGGCCGCCATAATGTCCATGCCTCACACAGCCTGTCAGCAATAACAAAATCATATGGGGGCAATTCATGAATCGCCCTGCCGCATGACGTTCTGAATCATATTACGCTTTCTTTGCTCTGTCACGAAGGTTTTATACTATGTTCCCTTCCTCGTGTGAGCGGTTAAGAGTGCAGTGTTAATTGTATGGTGGCAATAATTGGCAATTATTGACAATCGATGTATTGCGCCTATACTGTAACGTGTATTCATCTGCTAACAAGGAATAACCATGACCGTAAATATATCGTTAACACCGCAACAGGAATCAAGAGTCCGAGAACGCGTTGCCTCCGGCGAATATACATCTATCAGTGAAGTAATGAGAGCAGCCCTCCGTCTTCTCGATCAACAGGATGAATTGAGAGAGCTACGTCTTAAGGAGCTTCGTGAGGAAGTTAGAGTCGGCGTTCGTCAGGCCGGGCGGGGAGAAGTTGTTTCGATGGACGATACTGTCTTTGAAGACATCAAAAAAAGAGGTCGTCAGCGTTTAAAAGTTCGCAATAGATAATCGGCCGTGCAACTGAAGTTTACTAATCGCTCTCTTCATGACCTGGATGATATTTGGGACTACATTGCGCAAGATAATCACGATGTCGCCGACCGTTTTGTCGATCTGATTCGTGACAAGTGTAAACTGCTTACCGAAACGCCGGAAATGGGAAGGGAAAGACCGGAGATAGAGCACGGTATTCGAAGCTTTCCGGTCGGCAACTATCACATCTTTTACCAAATAGAAACCGATGCTCTTATCATAGTCCGCATTCTCAGCGGATACAGAGATATCCCTGCCATGTTCGAAAAGTAGACCGATTATTCCTGAAGGGTTCAAATCCTTGCGGCTTCGCAGGTCGATGGTAGAGTCAGGATGTTATTTCAGAAAAGATCCACTTGGACGGTTAATCGTATGCATAACGTTGCAAACCCAATACCGCCCAGTTCAAAATCACCCGCTTAAGCCCCCAAATAGTTAATGATGTCCCAAAGATCCATTTGGGCGGTTAAGCGTGCAGTGTGTTAATCTTATGCTGTGGGTTAATTGTATGGTTATGAGTCCGGCAGAATCGATGCCAAAGAAAGCCAACTCATCCGACGAGTCTCATCTCACAGGCGCATCCGCTCAATCTGCAACGTTGCATTTTTGCAGCAATGTTATACAAGAAGATTTGGTGAATTCTTAATTGTTTTTGGAAAATTAATACCATGAGCTGAATGAACTCTAAATTTGAGCATAAAGATTGGGATTCAAAAGAAACAAAAATGGCTCTTATTTGGCCTAATGCTCAGTTTATGGTCTTTGCTGATTATTGTACATTGTCTCTTATTAGATGAGGTAAACAGTATTGGACCGAACACTTAGGATAAAGATACTTTTTAAAATACCATGTGCAAATTATAGTAAACGCACCGTTATTGCATTTCTTCTTCTACTAGTGGCATACATCATAACTGGGTGCAGCTTAAGTGTTGCTGTTTCCAATCGAAATACAACAACACCGGTCATGCTGGGACCTGTAAGAAGAGTCTCACAACAAGCCGACTCCCCTGTGGGGGAACGCCAGGGAGAGCGTTTCAACATCAAATCGACGAGTATGTTTATTGCCTACACTGAAGGGTACTCTTCCGTCGAATCGGGCTTGTACAAACCTGATCCGCCAATGATCCGATCCCATTTGAAATGTCCTGAATGTCCAATATCTGTCACAGAGATTAGAGTGATAAGTTACTGTTCACATGTACTCTTTATGGTTCCCTTTTATCTGAAAGACACCATTCGTATGAGCGTGGTTGCCGAACAACCTGCCAAAGACTAGGACGAAGAGCTTTGAGTGAAATAAAGATAACAACGGTCGGACGATTTACGCAATGGATTTTATCAGGTCTATTCTGTTTAACCATTACCTCTTGTGCCGGAGCGTTTGGAAAAATCAAATTTGATGATCTGGCATATCCCGCCTCTATGAGCGGCTACTTGTACAACGCGTTCGGTGCAGTTGTATCTCTCAATGACATGGAGGTCATGGGAGTTTTTAGTTTTCAAAAACGTTTTTTTGGCGTTTTCTATTCGGCTATTCCCTTGACCGGCAGTTTTGATATTGGGTCAATAATGAATCGCGAAATTAAGAAGCTTAAAGCAGACGGCATTGTAAATGTAACCGTCAAAGCGGTGGGCTGTCGAATCAACAGTGTGCCGCTAATGGTGTGGTTACCGTTATGGCCCGGTTGCGCAAAGGTCGAAGTAAGCGGACTAATCGTTAAGCTTATTCAACCGGCAACCTCCATAGCGGAGCCGGTCGAAAACCGCCGACAAGCACCACAGTTCGATAAAAAATATGTCAAAATCAATTTCTAACGGAGATATATGCCAATTTCAGTGCGAATACTAATCTTTACGTTCTGCTTCATCGTAGGTCTTGCAGAATTTTCTTGCAGACAGAACTACGGCATTGCATATGGGCCGTTAACCCCGGATGAAAAGATGGTGAGTATTGTACCCTCCGGACAATGTGTATCAATATGGTTAAACAAACACTGTCGCGCTGCAAAAGTAATGGACCTTACAAGCGACAAAGCGGCAAGACAAGAAGCAATCAAGGAGGGAACTAGAGTTGTTCAACTAATATACATCGGTATGGACAAGATAACTTCACGCAAGCCTCCAATATGGAGCCTATTATTTTGGCAATGTTCGCCGCAAATCGAAGAACTGGTACTTGAGCACAACACCGCCAATGGGAATGCCCAAGAGTTATGTTCCATGCTATGGAAGCTCGAAGACAAAGAGGGCTGATATACGACTAATCGTGCGGCTTAGCATGCAGTTGGGTTATATCCTTCTTATAGGTCTAGTCTTATAGGTAGTCTTATAGGAGTCTTATAGCAAGGGAGTCTTATAGGGACACTGTCTTTTATATTGCAAAACACCCAAAAATCAACTACCCTCCAAACTGTCGACTTTCAAGGAGGAGTCTTATAGGGGAGTCTTATAGGGACACTGTCTTTTATATTGCAAAACACCCAAAAATCAACTACCCTCCAAACTGTCGACTTTCAAGGAGGCGAACATGGCTCGATTAGCTAGAATAAAAGCGGAAGATTCCGGAGCTTTCTATCACCTGTGCGGACGGG
>CAYWLQ010000138.1:0-9828 GCA_964458775.1 uncultured Myxococcales bacterium
GTGTCAGTGTCGGTGTCAGTGTCGGTGTCGGTGTCGGTGTCAGTATCAGTGTCAGTGTCAGTGTCAGTATCCGTGTCGGTGTCAGTGTCAGTATCGGCGTCGGTGTCTGCATCAGCGTCAGCATCGGCATCGGCATCTGCATCGGTGTCAGCATCTGCGTCAGCATCTGCGTCAGCATCTGCATCGGTGTCTGCATCTGTGTCTGAATCTGTATCAGCATCTGCATCGGCATCAGTGTCTGCATCGGCATCAATATCTGTATCAACATCAGTGTCTGAATCAGCATCGCTGTCAGCGTCAGCACCGGTATTGCTGTCAGCATAAGAATCTTGTCCGATAGTCTCGGTTTCCGAATCGATGTTATTTGAGTTCGCGCTGTTTCCTGTTTCGTTACAGGATGCTGATAACACTAAGAACAACAACAGAGGGAAACGGTAACATAGATAACTCATAAATATTTCTACCTTTCTGAGGTTCTGTATTCTGTATCAGCAAAACAACAATGATTCTTCTGAACAAGCACAGACCTTTGGAGAATATGGTGTGTCTGTCGAAGAAAAACAGATAACTATTTTTTTCTTCTTTTAAAAAAACATTTCCAAAATCCGACTTGACTGTTTCGTGATTAATGATACTGAGCTATCAATATCGATTGAAGCAACAAAGGTGTTAGCAATTTGTTATTTTGGAGTATTGAAAATTGAAACGCAAAACAAAACAAAGAGAAATAATTACGGCATGTTTTGCAGCTGCAAACAGACCTTTGGCCCCGACAGAAGTTCATTTGCTTGCAATTAAGGAACTTCCTTCATTGGGAATTGCCACCGTTTATCGATTTATTAACAACTTCGTTGAACAGGGCATATTGGTTCCAATTGTAATAGGCGGTACTACCCGCTTTGAATCTGCCGAAAAAAACCATCATCATCATTTTTATTGCCGACAATGCGACCAAGCGTTTTGTATAGACGACTGTCCGCTTACAGGCAGTAAGCTTGCTCCAAGCGGTTATCAAGTTGAAAGTCACGACCTAGTGGTAAACGGTTTTTGCAAATCCTGTTTTAACAAAAACAGAGAACAGCTCAACCTCCAATGACAGTTAGTTTCTCTTTTAGAAGTCATGTTAAGGGCAGATCAGAATGTAGCCGAGCGGTCTATCACCTCGGAAAACTCAATGCCGAAGCGCATTTGCAGCATATAAAAATCCCTTACCCTACATCAATTCATATAATTTGCTGCATTTTTTTAATACTGTCAGCAAGTATATTTTTCGGTACGACTATCTATGCTGATGAAACTGAAGTGTCTTCTTCTGAGAGTGAAAAAGAAAAAGACTCACCGGAACTTGACTCTGAAAATGTAGAATCTGAAACAACAGAACAATCCGACAAATTGGTTCCGCCCAAAATTGTCGAATACGTAAAAGCAGAATATCCCAAAGAAGCACAAAAAGCCGGACTCGAAGCTGAGGTAACGGCAGAGCTGGATATTGATGAAACTGGATTGGTAACCAATGTTCAAGTAACAAAGCCTGTCGGCAACGGCTTTGATGAAGCTGCTACAGATGCTTTGTATAGGTTTGTTTTTACTCCGGGACTTAAGAACGGAACGCCCATTGCTGCCAAGGTTTTTTATCGCTATCGGTTTTCTCTAACCGATGCACAAGCTGTAAATGAAGAAACCAATGCAGAAGAAAACGCGGTTAATAGTAATAATAGCGAAACACCTGATAATCCTGTTCAGCCGGCTGAGAACGCTGCCGGTGACGAAGAGATATTGATTTCCGAGGTCGAAACAGAAGACTTGGAATTTGAATCGCTGATATTAGGCGCTCGCAGAACAGAAGCTACAGCCGCAGCCCATTACAATCTGAATATCGGAGAGCTTCGAATTATTCCGCGCAAAAACGCAGCTGAACAGCTTATGATGGCGCCTGGTGTTTTGACAACCAATCACGGAGGCGAAGGACATGCCCACGAAACCTACATGCGGGGTTTCGCTTCAAAAGAAGGTCAGGATATTGAATTTTTGGTCGACGGTGTGCCTATTAATGAAATAGCTAATCCTCACAATCACGGTTATGCCGACCTGCATTTTATTCCTCCGGAAATGGTTTTGTCCGTTGCAATAACAGAAGGTGCTTTTGACCCTGAGCAGGGTGATTTTGCTTTTGCGGGAACGGCTGAATACCGGTTGGGACTTGCAGAAACCGGTGCTCGCGTTTCTTACAGCTACGGTATGCGAAACACCCAGCGAACCCTTATGATGTATGCTCCTTACGAAAAAAACCAAGGCTCCTTTGCAGGTTTTGAATATTTTACAACAGACGGTTACGGAAAAAATCACGCGGCCAAAAGAGCACTCGGGTTAGGCAGACTTGAAGGGGATTTAGGAAAAAATCACTTCAAATATAGTCTTAGTATTTACGGATATGCCGCACGTTATGATCAACCCGGAGTAATTAGGAACGATGATTTCGAGTCTAAAACTATCGGGTTCTATGACACTTATGATCCAAACCAAGGAGGCGAAAGCAACCGAATGCTTACATCCCTCAAGCTGTCCGCCGGACCTGAGGATTCTCGGTTTGATCAGTTAGCGTTTGTCGGTTGGCGTACGATGCGACTTCGCGTTAATTATACCGGATGGATGACAGACAATCTGATTGACGACAACGGTTCTGTGTCAACAGTTCAACGAGGTGACGGTTTGGAGATGCGCTATAAGACCGTAACCGCCGGAGCTCGGGGAAGCTACGCTCTTACCAAGCAGTTATTGGGACAAGAACAACAACTATCTTTAGGGTATGCTTTTAGATTTGATCAGGGAAATTCCGAACAGCTTCGATTGCGTTCGGTCACGGCAATTCCCTATCGGCAGGTTTTTAACAACGAATTTACCGTTTGGAATATTGCCGGCTGGTTGCGACTACAGCTCAGACCGTTTAAGCGTTTAACCCTTCGAGGAGGAGTCAGGCTTGATACCTTCAGCTTTGGGATTACTGATAACAATCAGCTCGAAGCCGATCGAGACGGAACTCGCATATCAAATCAAACCGCACAGAGTTTCGGTTTTGCGTTAAACCCTCGCGTTACTGCGGATGTATTGCTGGTCAAAGGCTTGAGAGCCCTTGTCAGCTACGGACAAGGAACCCGCTCAACCGACGCTGCCGCTCTTTCTGACAATGAAACAGCACCGTTTGCCAAAGCACAAGAATTTGACGGTGGATTTTTATATAATTTGAGTTCCGATAACGACCGTTTAAAATTTTCTTCTCAGCTTAGCTACGGATTGACGAAAGTTAACAAGGATTTGATTTTTAGCGAAACAGAAGGGCGTAATGTTCCTGCCGGGTCGTCTACTCGCCACGCTGTTTTGTGGGGAACGCGCGCAAGTATTTTTTCGATATTGGATTTATTGGCCAATGTGGGCTGGACACGAGCAACCCTGGATTCCTCTAAAGAACTTATGCCCTATATTCCTAACCTTGTAGTTAGATTTGATGCCGCACTGACGGGAAACATAGCTAAAGCTTCGATAGGATCGGTACCGATTGTCGGAAATTTGGGACTCGGCTTTACCTTTGTTCCGGGAAGACCTCTGCCGTATAAAGAAGAAGGAGACTCCATGCATTTACTAAGTGCCGGCGGAGAGCTGCGACTTTGGCATTTTTCGGTCGGCATCGAAATGCGAAATATGCTCAACCGCAGATATAGAGAGGTTGAATTTAATTATGCAAGCAACTTTGTATCGCCTAATGCCTTGCCGTCCAGAATGCCCGAACGACATTTTGTTGCCGGAGAGCCTTTCTTTTTAATGGGAACAATTACTTGGCATATCGAAGATATGTTTCGCGGCAGTTTAAAGACAACCCAAATTGCAAACAAAAAACAGGAAGAAATTTCTATTCCTGTGACTGAGAAACGTGAATTGAAATAGCGGCTTTTTTCAACGGAGACCTGTGATGATTAGAAAAATAACAATAAAGAATCTGACCTCAGCAGCAATACTATTTGCGGTTTTCACTGCGTCAGCTCCGACGACAATGCTCTCCTGTCAAGCCGAAACGGCGGGTCAACCGATACGTTTTGCCGTAGCAATTGAGGGCATAAACAGCAAAAATGATAAGGTCTTTGGATTTGAAACCACAGCAGGATGGACAGTTACAATCGAAAGCGCATATGCAGCCTTCGGTCCTGTTTACTTCTACAGCGGTGAATCCATGGCAAACAAACATTCGCATTTTTTCGGGTGGGGAATTGCCTCCGCCTGTCCGACCCATGCCCAGTTTAACTACGGTACAATTCTCGGCGAGGTGCTTGAGCAATATGCAGCAGATCTTTTAGCAACCGAACCTGTTTCAATGGGAGAAATAAAAGGTGAGGCAGGGAATTGTCGTTCTGTAGAGCTGCATCTTCATCCGCCGGGTGCCGAACAACTATCCGCCGGAAATGCCGATTCGGAATTTAGAAAGCTGGAAAATCATTCTGTATCCATTAGCGGCACAGCTCAGAAAGGTGAAAACACTATACCTTTTCACGCGCTGTTGGATATCCCGGATGAAGGTACCATGCGGATAATTCAAAACATCGGTGCTGACGTAGAACTATCAGACACAGCAGAAAAACCCGGCAGATTAATACTGCAAGTTTTATTGGATGCATGGTTTGATAGAGTCGATTTTTTGACACTTCAAGATACAAACGAAGACGGGATTTATTTGTTTGGTGATGACACACAAGCAAAAACAGCACTACTTTTGGCAATACGAAATCGTTATTCATACAAGTTGCGATGGAGTGAACAATGAAACATAGATTTTCATCAATAACTGTAAAAACAGTCCAAATTTTTTGGTTTAGCTTATTTTTATATTCAGCAGCATGCGTCAGCGAAGACACCGCCTCCGAAGGAAGTCTTTCTCTGGAAGTAAACGGGGGAGCAGTGCTGACCGAAGGCTTTCCTTACAATGAAGGAGAAGTTACCCATGCCTTTGCTGACGGATGGGAATTGCGCTTTGATAAGTACGTAATTGCAATCGGCGACATAGAACTTGCGGAACAAGATGACGGAACCGTAATTGAAAAATGGACAGATTTAAAAGTAATTGACCTTGCAAGAAGTGCTGCAGGAAAAGAAGCTCTGGTTACAATTGACAGTATTCCTGCTAGGAGATTTGACCTCGGTTTCAGTATTAAAGCACCCACAAAAACCAATATTCTTTCAACCGCTGACACTGAGGATCTTGACCTGATGATTGAGAACAACTGGTCCTTTCTAGTTGAGGGTGAAGCATATCATCCCGAAAAGCAGCGTACTGTGAAATTTAGCTTTGGTTTTCCAATCGCGACCCGTTATTTTGAGTGCATAAACGGCAAAGATTCGACACAGGGTATAGCTGTAGAAGCGGACAAAACAACAGGTGCATACATATACTCCCATGGCATTCATCTGTTTTGGGATACCCTAGCTGCAGGAGATGAAGATCTTAGATTTGATGCTTTTGCCGCCATGGCAGGCGAAGACAATTTGGTGACCGAAGAAGAACTCAAAAACCAAGAGCTCATCGACTTAAAGGATGAAAACGGAAATCCTCTTCCGGATGCATCAGGAAAGAGAGTAGTTTACGATGACGGAGGCCTGCTTCCCCCCGACAAATGGTCACTATACCACTTTGTAGAATATGCAGCGCGAGCAAGTATGCACTTCAACGGCGTCGGTTTGTGTAAGACGATGAATCTGTAAATTAATCTGTTTATCGGGCACAATTTGAAATTCGATTTGTAATAACTTGGTATTAAACCAGGCTAATGAGCTATATTTGGGGATTCTTTCAACTAAATATCGATAGCTTATTAATAGAGGTTTAAACATGATCGAACAAAAACCATTTAAAATAATCGGATTTAAAATTCTAAAAAAGGATTTTCAATTTCTCAAAGCTGCTTTTGTATTTTTTATACCGATGCTTTTCTTTTCAATTGTCGGGTGTGCTGACAATCAGAATTCGCAGGATTTGCCTTGCATAAACGGCAGCGTAGATTGTCCGTGCAAAGACGACGGAACCTGCGATGATGATCTTGCATGCAATGATCAAGGATTTTGTGTTGCAGAAAATTCAAACGGGTATGGCGATACCGACACTGACACCGATGCTGACACCGACACTGACACCGATGCTGACACCGACACTGACGCCGATGCTGACACCGACACTGACGCCGATGCTGACACCGACACTGACACTGACATCGATACTGACACCGATGCTGACACTGACACTGACTCCGACACCGACACTGACACCGACAGTGACACCGATACTGACACCGACAGTGACACCGATACTGACACCGATGCTGACACGGATACTGACACGGATACTGACACCGATGTTGACACCGACAGTGACACGGATACAGATACCGACAGTGACACCGATACAGATACCGACAGTGACACGGATACAGATACCGACAGTGACACCGATACAGATACCGACAGTGACACCGATACTGACACCGACAGTGATACCGATACTGACACCGACAGTGATACCGATACTGACACCGACTCAGAAACTGATATTGAGAAATGCGAAGAAGAGGAAAAAACGGTCTGTATTAATGAACAGAGAATATTCTGCGGGTATATATATCAGTTATGGAAAGAAAGCGGCACGGTCTGTATGAACATTAAACCCGATCATTCTTTCAGTCTTGAATGGAGCGATGAATCCACAATGCTCGCTCGCAACGGGATACAAACCGATTCAACGGATGTAATTATTAACTATGAAGCCGATTATAATCCGGCGGGCAATTCCTATCTGGGTGTTTACGGTTGGATGCGAACTCCCAATATCGAGTATTACGTTGTCGATAGTTGGGGAACTTGGCGTCCGCCGGGAGCAACACCAAAGGGAACTGTTTTCAGTGACGGAGGAACTTACGAAATCTTCCTTGTCAATCGTTATCCGGGCATCGATCCTGTTATTCAATATTGGAGTGTCAGAACCTCAAAACGTATCGGCGGCACTGTTACATTGCTAAACCATCTCAACGCATGGGAAAACGCGGGTATGAACCTGGGAGAGATGTACGATGTATCAGTTTTTGTCGAAGGTTATCAAAGTTCCGGAAATGCAAAAGTTTACAACATTTCAATGACCCAAAGATAACTACCATTAAAATTAAAAAAAAGCACAACCGGTTAACTTTGCTTGATTTATGATTCAACCGAGCGTAATACCCAAGCCGTTGAGATTGTTTTTTTCTGCAATAGTTGCAGAAAAATCTCATTTATAAGGATTTCGAATATGAACACGGATCACGAGACATGTAGTGCTGTCGGCGAAGCCGACGACCCTGACCCGTTATCCGGGATCGACGCGGCCAGTCGATCCGACGTTCTGAACCCCGCCCTAGCATAGGTTCTTCGTCGTCTCCTCTGCCGCGCCGATCCCCGCGGACATTATAAGGAGACGAAAATGAATCCACCGCTTCACGCACCGGACCACCCGGAGCAACTTGAAGGAGGACAGGTCGAGAACCTTGCGGAGATCTGCGCTTCGGTTCACCCGGCAGATGCCGCATCCATGCTGTCCGTTAGGTCTGCAAAAGAAGCCTGGGATGCTCTCAAAGCACAGGATACAGAGAGCAGAGTTCAGATATTCAGTCACCTTGATGTCGATTTGCAGGTGGCCTTGTCAGAAACCTTGTCCAGAGATGAACTGGCTGTTTTGGTCAGCGAGATGTCACCGGATGATAGGGTCGATTTAATTCAGCGACTGCCCGCTCAAAGAAGAGAAGTTATTTTGGGAGCAATGGCAAGAGCCGAAAGAGAAGACATCCGAAAACTGGCCTCATATGAACCCGGAACCGCCGGCGGCGCTATGACCTCAGACTATGTTACCCTGCCTCCGGGAATTACAGCAGAGGAAGCAATAGCCAAGCTTCGCCTGGAAGCGCCCAACAGAGAGACAATTTACTACTCCTATGTAGTTGACGGTCTTAGGCGAATTGTCGGTTTTGTGTCTCTAAAAGACCTAATACTCGCCTCTCCTAAAACACATGTCGCTGACATAATTAATAGAGATATTGTTTCGGTAAAAGTTACCGACGATCAAGAATACGCTGCAAGAAAAATTCAAAAATACGACTTGATAGCCATTCCTGTAGTAACTGCCGAAGGCGCCATGGTGGGTATTATTACCCATGACGACGCTATGGATATCATTACGCAGGAGCAGACCGAAGACCTTGAAAAAATGATGGCTATCGGCGGTAAGCACGAACCGGGAATGTACCTCAAAACACCGTCTCTAAAACATTTTCGAAATCGTGTACCGTGGATAGTTGCATTGGCGGGGCTAGGCCTGGTTTCAGGCCTTATCGTTCATAACTTTCAGGGACTCTTGTTGCAGTTTGCGATTTTAGCAACCTTTATGCCCATGTTGGCCGACACCGGAGGTAATACGGGAAGCCAATCCGCTTCACTGGTGGTGAGAGCTTTGGCTTTAGGTGAAATTCGCCCCAAAGATATTCTTAGAGTTTTGTTTAAAGAGGTAAAAGTAGCTCTTCCCCTAGGCTTGGTGTTGGCTGTTTTGGCTTTTTTAAGAGTGGTACTTTTTACCGGTCAAGATACTTTTCCCGAAGGATTTACTCCTTTAGCAGTAGGAGGAGCTGTCTCGCTGGCTTTGGGACTTCAGGTAATAACCGCCACAATAATAGGAGCCTCTTTGCCGATGCTGGCCGCATTTTTCAAAAAAGACCCTGCCATAGTAGCAAGCCCTGCAATTACCACTACAGTGGATATAACAGGATTGCTTATGTATTTTACTATCGTGAAGTTAACTTTAAACGTTTAAAGCAATAGCGTTACTTGTTTTTTCGCATTCGTTTTAGTTCTGCTAGCACACGGGCATCTTCTTGGTGTTTTGGTTTTTGTATACCTTGTTTGATTGTCAGCAGATCATCTAATCCTATCCAATTGGCAGGAATTTTGCCGTATTTGTCGGCAATGCGACGACTCCAAACATCCGCAAAATTCATACCTTCTATGCGCAAAAAAAAGTCCAATCTATTAGGGGCTATACCTAGTTGTAAAACTTCTGAGTCATCTTTATCGCTCAGTCCGTCCGGTGCCCCGAATTCATATAGTGCAGTGTTGGCATTTTGAACATTGTCAGGAGTAAATTCTACCCACAAGTCCATATCTTTTGTGTATCGAGGTTTGGCATGGTAAATAAACGCAAGTCCTCCTATAATGACATATCGCACTCTGTGCACTGCGAAAAGATGCAGTAAATCTTCGAAATCGCCGATTGTATCAATCATTCAAGTTCTTTGTTATGAGAGGCGGATTGCTTTACTTTTTCCACATCGCGCAAAATTGCCACATGCGCTGACAATCGCTCGGCCGGACTCAGCGTTTGCCAATAAGTCAAATCCCATTGTTCGGCTTCTTCGTAACTATGTGCACGTCCCAGAACAATCCGAAGTTTGCGCTCTTGTGTTCGTTTTTCGAGTCCGTTCATAGAAAACATTTTAATTCAAAACAACAAAGCAAACAAACTTAAATATCAGCCGAACAGCTCAAATGAGAGGGTCTAAAGGTCGTTAAACTTGGTGAAACAAAAAAGCTCAAACCCATTCTTCGCTGACTACTGTTCCCTTTAAACTCAAGACAATTCGTTTTATCGGTATCTTTCTCGAAGCCCTGGATGCCGCTTCTTTTGCTAAGCGAATTAGACCGCCGCAGCAGGGTACTTCCATAATCAAGACAGAAAGTGTGTTGATTTGAGCTTGGTCGATCATAGCTGTCAGT
>CAYWLQ010000138.1:9838-15834 GCA_964458775.1 uncultured Myxococcales bacterium
TGTCCTGACCGTCATCAAGTTTGGGACAAGCGATTGCAAGGGCTTTGCCTTTTAGAAAAGTGCTGTGAAAATCGCCGGCGCTAAAGGCGGCACAGTCGGCGGCTAAAAGTACATCGGCTTTTTGAAAAAACGGAGCCGTGGGAGGAGTCAAATGAAGCTGTACGGGCCATTGTCTCAGCTCAGAAGTTTGTATCGCAGTTGTTTGAGACTCTCCGCTGGAGTCAGACGAGCTGACATTTTTTTGCGAAGACGAAAAACTCATAATTCTAGCTCCCGGACATCCCCCGCCGGCATGGACCTTTAGATGAGTCTCTGCTTTTAACGAAGCACTGATCTTGGGAGTTTCTTTTTTCTTTAAATGCACCTCAACAGCGGCCTCATCAAACTCATCCGCTTCTCTTTCCTCAATCGTAATAGCATCCATAGGACATTCGCCCAGACATGCGCCCAAACCGTCACAAAGATTGTCCGCAGCCAATCTCGCCTTGCCGTCGATGATTTTTATAGCGCCCTCAGCACAGGCCGGAACACAAACCCCGCAGCCGTTACATTTTTCTTCGTCGATTTTTACTATTTTTCTCAATGCCATTTATTTCCTCCCAAGCTGCTTTCTAAATTTTCAAACAGGTATCACTATACCTATTTAAGACATTCCGAAGCTTCGTCAAGAAAGAGCAGGTATTATTTCTCGACTAATTTTGCTCGGCAAGAGCCTGCAAAAATCAACTGAGAGGGAAACATTTTGGTAACCCCAATCATGGCATTCAATTTGCTAGGCATTAAATCTGTGAGCGCCGCGTAACAGCGAAGGGACAACAATGCGAAAGAGTTTTTTTAATTTTGGGCACGCTCCTTGTAAAAAAGTGAACAAATTTGTAAATCCTTCTTTTATCAACCGTTTATTCGCATCTAACCTGAAGCGCGGCGCCGCACTTTTAACAAAAACAAGCTTTGCGGGGGGGATTTTGGGTAACAAAAGGGTTTCAAATTTTGAAACGCGAAACCCGGGCAAGGTGGCAACAAATGAAAACCCAAGGCCGCAAAATTTTGGGAGTGGTATAGAAAATGGTAAGTTTGCTAAAAAAGGACTAATAACAAACGTTTGTTTTAGATAGACTTTATTCTTGCGAACTATTTGGTTGTGGTCTTATTATGGCCGGGTTTAATTGAAATACTGTCTTTCGTATTATTGAGGAAAGACAAATGAAAAGAAGGAGATGATAAAATGTTAAGTAAACTTTATGTTTTAAGCCTTGCAGTTTTGGTTTTTGCATTAGGCGCAGGTTGTGGGGATACTATTAAGGATCCTGTAGATTCGGATGATACTCAGTCCAGTGATGATGGCGGAGATGTAGAGGATAGTGAGACTCCGGAAATTAAGGTTGATGTATCCGCATGTTCAACAAATCCAGGTACAACATGCAAAGACAAAATAGAAGCCAAAGACTCCCTTGCTTGCGTTGCAGGGTTTGATTTGGGAACTAATCAGGCCGGAAATGAAGACGTTGGTTATGACTATATCGGACTATATGCCTACAACGACGGTTCTGAAGGTTCAAAAATGACGCCCGAAATTAACAATGAGGGAGTCGGTAATGCTGTTTCAATTCCTTCTTGTTCCGGTGAAAAAAACTATGCTCTGTATTTTAAAGCAGAAGGCTTTGTGGATTGGGGTGCAGGGGTAGGTATGGACTGGGGCGGTCCTCCCAATTCAAGTTGCGACGTTGAAGGAGCACAGGAATGCCTTAATATCGGTCTAGAGGATCCTAAATTCGCATTGTCTGATGCAGAAAAAGCCGAAGTATGTATGGGTGAAAATGCTGACAAAAAACTGGATTGTTTGAAACGCGGTAAAATTATTAAAGAAGTAAAAGACCTTTCTGCATACAGAGGTATCGGTTTCTGGATAATGGCAACAGAAAAGAATATGGCTATAGCCATGAAAGTAACCTTTCCTATTCCGGCATCCGTTCGTTTTTACGGCGGCGAGACAGGTTGCAGTGATGACGATACTCCAACAAATAATGATTGCTTCAATGACTACTTCAAAATAATTTCTCTACCGGCAAAAGCTAATACATGGGAGTACAAAGAAGTTCTGTTTAGCGAGATTGGTTGGAGCAAAGATTGGGGATTACAGTTAGATACGCTTGGTTATGAACAGAAAAACTTCCCGGCAAAAGAAAGCATGGGCATTAAATTCCAAATTGATTCTCCCTATAATCAAGAAACCTTTGATTTTACTGAGTTGTATATCGATGATATTACATTGTTGCCTAATAGCTAATCCGGCAACTTTCAAATAAAGTAGAACACACAATTAACCAACCCAAATAACAAAGGAGATGACCACTGATGAAACCCCATCAATTCATTAAAGGTGCAATCGGCTGTTTGACGGCTTTTGCTATTTCTGTTTTGCCGGCTCTGTCGTTTGCAGAGGAAAACACTTCTTCAGTGTCAGGTGCAAGTTCGGTATCAATTGGTACTGATCCTTCACTTGCCAAAGTAGCGGGTGCTACGTCTTCGGACGGCGCACCGCCTTTAACTATCAGAACTTCCACTCAAAACTGGGAATTTGGATATCACGGATATTTGCGTGCACCTCTAAGACTAAGTTTTGATAAGCAGAATGAGTACGTGTATCCAACTGACGAGAATGGAAGACCCGATCTATCCGCTGACCCGGAAATTAAAGACGATTGGGTTTTTAACATGCCGCCCTGTATTGTTGACGGTGTGTATACCGATTGGAAAACTACTAATGCTAACGGCGGCCCTTGGGCTGAGATGGTCTTTTCTTATGGAAATTCTATTGCCGTAGGCAGCGTTTCTCTTGCCAGTTATAACATTACAGATAGCGGCTGGAGAAATCTCCAGTCACAATTGGGTATTGACCAAGCTTGGGTAACTCTTAATTTCCCCAGAGCTTTCAATGCCAGGGGAGGTCTTGTATGGAATGTAGGTGTTTTTGCAAACCGTTATGGTGGAGCAGGACGATATGACGCCGGACGTTATGATACCTATATTTTTGGACGAACTCATATTGCAGGAGAAACATTAACAGCTAAAATCGACCTTATGGACAAACTGGTGCTCGTTTTAGAACACGGATTTGGAGCTAAAACCGATGTTTTAAGAGGTGATGCAAAAGGGCCTATGAAGAATCGACTTGCAACAGACGAAGAATCAGATGTCTACGCATGGGTTCCGTATTCCGGCGAATGGGGACAATGGCCGGCAATGGTAAATCACGCTCACGCGGGTCTTGTGTTCCATACTTTTAAACTCTTTAAAGAGCTTCAAATAAACGGTCATTTTCTACACGCTTTTACCAACAGTGCCCGAAAAACAAATGACTATATCAATGCCGATCAATGGCCGTATGTAGAGAAAGATGCCAAACAGATAATCGGCGGTATTGAAGCCAAAGTAAACGGCGGCATTTTCGGTGATGCTTATCTTGGATTCTCCACAATGAGAACAGATGGTTTATCAAAAATGCCTGATGCAATTGAATTGTTGCACAGCCAGGGAGGTTGGTCGTTTTTAAAGAATTATTATGGAGATCAGTCTTTGGATGACACAATCAATACAGGAGTTTTGTCTCGTGCCGGAAGGCCCAACCCAGGTACCGGTCGGATCAATACACTGGCGTGGCAGTATCAACTAAGTTTGGCGCGTCTTTTGTGGCATCTAGAAGGAAAAGAATTTTGGGGACAGGGGCCTGACCTTACTCTTACAACATGGGGTATGTTTAATACAGTCAATCCGGATGATGACCTCGAACCGTATTTGCGAAGATGGGCGGAGAAAAAATTGAAATTCGGAGGAGAAGCTATGTATACGCCTATCAAATATCTTGGATTCGGCTTGAGATTTGATCGCGTTATTCCTGATTTAGATTATGACATAGCTGATCAAGCTTCAAAAGCCAGCGGTAATGCATCAACATTTGCACCGTTTACTGTGCTTTCACCGTTGCTTCGCATTAAAACTTCTTTTGTCACTCACGAAGAAGTTAATATTTCATATTCCCGTTATTTTTGGGAAAAAACGGGTTTGACAGAGGAACAATATAGAAATGAGGTTCGCGGTGAAAATCCATATGAAGGTATGCGGGCAGACAGAAACGCACTCATGATCTCTGTAAACATGTGGTGGTAGACTTCTTTTTCTCTCTATTTAACAATAGGAATAGTAGAGTCATCTTTCCGACAGTTTCCTATTTAATGTTATAATATTCATCAAAACCTGCTCGTCACAGACGAAGCACCTTTTTAACGAGGAATTATTATGAATAAACTATTTATTGTAAGCTTATTTTTTTTAGGACTATTCTCGGCTTCCGCCTGCGATGAAAGCCGCCCCATTGATCCGGAATCGAAAGATTCAGATCAAAAAAACGATACAAACACAGGTTCCAATGAAAAAGATTCAGAAAATTTAACTTGTGCTCCTGCATCGACAGTAGTCGAAACTCACGGGCATCTTCAGGTTATAGGTCCTGACCTAATGAACGAATGCGGAGAACCGGTTAGGCTTAAAGGTGTTAGCAGCATGTGGCTCAACTGGGAAAACGACGGTTATGCCGAAAGCAAAGCGGCCATGCAGTGGATGATTGATAATTGGAAGATATCAATTATTAGAGCTGCCATGGGTATTGAGCCTGCCGGTGCCTATATGTCTACAGAAACAGCCAAACAAAGAGCTATCAATCAGGTTAAAACAATTGTTAATAATGCAATTGAACTTGGAATCTATGTGTTGATAGATTGGCACAGTCACAATGCTTCCGATGCAGATCAAAAAGCTGCTGCTATTGAATTTTTTACTATGATGGCAACCGAGTACGGTCAATATCCCAATGTTCTCTACGAAACCTGGAATGAGCCTCTTCAACAAGATTGGGCTACGGTTATCAAACCGTATCATGAAGAATTGATTTCTGCGATTAGAAAGGTAGATTCAGACAATATTATAATTCTCGGAACGCCGCAGTGGTGCCAACTTCCCGATGTTGCAATCGATAATCCGGTGGATGGAACCAATCTAATGTATACAGTACATTTCTACTCCTGCACTCACCAATCTGACCTTTCGTTTATCATGTATCGTGCATATAGGCGAGGAGTGCCAATTTTTGTAACTGAATGGGGAGCAACTCCCGCAGATGGAGGAGCAAGCGATAGAAGGGTGTGCGAACCGGAAGCAGAGGAATGGATGGAATTGTTGGATGAGATGAACGCCAGCCATATAGCCTGGAAACTGGACGGATGCCAGGACACCAGTTGTCTCTTTAGAGCAGGAGCACCGGTAGACGGCCCATGGACATCGGATTGGCTGCAAGGGCACGGACCGTATGTTGTCAGCAAACTGTTAGAAGATTAAGAAACTCTTATAACCTTTTTTTGTAATTCCATCTCAGCAAAAATGTTTTGAAGCCCGCCGGGCTTAACGACGCAGTCGTTCATCCTGACCGCGCCCCTCGTGAGCGCGGCTGATTGGGACAGCAGGTTTATCGGATCCGTCAGCGCCAATCATGTTAGGTTTAGGCTTGCTTTTTGAGTTTTGGTTTCTATCTTGTCTGATCTTGTATCCTTGCATCTCTAAAGACCGCGCCCACGAGGGGCACGGTCAGGATGACCCTTCGGGTAAGCCCGGAGGGCTTGAGCCAGACTTTTCTAGTTTATAAATGCAACAAATAGAAAAAACAGAAAATCCCCCTTTGAAAAAGGGGGCATGGGGGATTTTGATAAAGCACTCACAAGGGACGCGATCAGGATAAGCTTAGAATAAGCCCGAAGGGCTTTAAACATCATCATTCTAATTCCAACATATCGGCAATATCATGCCTTCAGTGTTGTTTTTGCAAAAACAACACCTTCAAATTCACAAAAATTACATTTTTTTATTCGCCCCGTAACAATAATAAAAATTTGTCACTACTGTCCAAAACAAGTTTGGAGTTGAGTAAAAAATATGAAAACGCCCTC
>CAYWLQ010000139.1:0-13401 GCA_964458775.1 uncultured Myxococcales bacterium
ACTGATACTGATACCGACACTGATACTGATACCGACACTGATACTGATACCGACAATGATACAGATACCGACAATGATACAGATACCGACAATGATACAGATACCGATGATAATGTATCTTTTTGTCCGACCGACGGCAGTGTTTGTAAGATTCTTCCGTTGGGCGACTCAATTACTGACGGTTTTAATTCTCCGGGAGGCTATCGCATTGAGCTTTTCCGTCTAGCTTCGCAAAACAACAAAAATATTAGTTTTGTGGGAGGTTCCTCAAACGGACCTGCAACTGTTGACGGGAAATCTTTTCCGCAAAATCACGAAGGCCATAGCGGTTGGACTATTTCTCAGATAGACACAATCGTTCAGAGTTATGCCCTCAATCCTAACCCTCACATAACCCTCTTACATATTGGTACAAACGATATGTACCAATCGCCAACAGGCGCTGCTGACCGATTGGCAGCTCTAATTGATCGTATAACAAATGCATTGCCCTCATCTCTATTGGCGGTGAGCACAATAGTACCTTTTCCGATGGCGTCGGCTGCAGTTGAAACTTATAATCGCGATCTAAAAAATGTTGTTCAAGAAAGAATAGCATCAGGTGCTAACATAATATTTGTTGATCAGTTTTCCGGTTTTCCTACTTCCGAACTTGATGACGGTGTGCATCCGAACGACGCGGGCTATGCCAGAATGGGAAACGTCTGGTATGAAGCAATTTCAAAATTTCTCAATTAGCAAAAAGGAAATGAATTTTATGGTAACAACTTACGCATCTTAAGTTGAAATGTGAAAGTTCTAGTGTAGATGCTGCAATAATAACGATGAACGAAAGCTATATAGTTGACTAAAAAAATCAAAAAGAAGATTTGAAGATAACACGCAAAGCTCTCTATGCAGCTTCTCGTATTCTGGGTTTTAATTGACTTAGGGCTCGATGGTGGATTTGGGAAATTCGCGCTTCTGAAACGCCCAGAAATCTGCCGATCTCTTTTAGGCGCATTCCTTTAAAATAGTGGAGGTGCAATACTAGTTTGTCCCTCTCCGGCAACTGTTCTAATTCTTGTTTTAGTTGTAGAGCGGCTCTTTTACGCGTCAGAGCGCTAAGTGGATTACCTTCTGAGGATTTGTCTTGCGGAGTACGATCCGATTCGGATGGAAGATCGTCGAAATGAATTACCGCAACCGGTCTGGGTTGACCTTTTACCTGCTCATCGGGAGAGTGTTTTCGAGAGCGTCTTGGAAGCCAATCGTGAGCACGCAGTTCGTCAAAAATAGCACCGCGTATTCTAATTCTGGTGTAACACGCAAATGACGTTTCATCATCGCCTCTTCTTCTTACTACGGAATCAATAAGACCTAGAGCTCCCGCTCCCATCAAGTCGTCTTGTGCAACACTTGAGGGCAAGCGTTTTGCAAATCGACGTGCAATTAGTTTTACCAATGTCATGTTATCGCGAATCAGTTTTTCGTCCGGAGCTGAAAGTGCTTCTCTTTTTCTTGCGTTTGTCATTATGCTGTTTCTCCTCAATCAATTTGGTTGATTGACCGACTGACCCATTGGCCTTATCAAGAATTGTGCCGCATTTTGGAACACCCCGTTTTGTTTAGAATTTGCGGAACAATTACAATATGATTACAATATTCGTTGAGTTAACATGGGTTAATTGTAACCCATTAGCGGCATCTATTTGTAGCTCCAAGAGGATTAATGTGGCAAAATAGCCAGTAATTACAATGACAAGTAATATTTGACCCATTGTGTTCAAAAAAAACCCACCATTGTGTGCAGTATTTTTTAAATGCAAAAAATTTGACCGCTCTTAAAGAAGGTCCAAGAATGGGTTTAGAATATTAAGCGATGTATTCTTGTAAATAGAATATTTATTGCTAAAATATAAGAAAATGTATTTAAGTTAAATATCATTTATATATAATTATTTTGATTTTTTTGCCTATACCGGAGACAATTTTGTGAGAAAATATAAGTGTTTCGAGGCCGGATACAAATGGTCTAAAAAAGAAGACTGCGAAAAGGTGGATTGATAAAATGTCCTGCGAAAAAAACACAGACTTGATGAACGACGTGTCTTCCCAACGGGAAAATGACATGGATAAAAATATTTCGGAACAAACTGGTGCAACCATGACGAATGAAACATTCTTAGAGGAACACATTACGCAGAGTGAGCGCAATGAAGTTAGTGAGACATCGGTGATTGTTCCGGCTGTTAATGCCGCTGTACAGAAGAATCCTAAACATGAAAACAAAGAACATGAACGCATGGCAAATTCTCTTCGTGAATTTAGGATTGATCAGATGATGAGTAAAGCGGAGTTGGCGCGAAAAGCCGGTTTGTCCGTATTGACAATTGATAGAATTGAAAAAGGATTTGGATGTCGCATGGACACCAAACGAAAAATTCTTAAGGCGCTGGGACTCAAGCTTTCGGATAGACGCAAGCTGTTTCAGGAAGAATAATACATGGCGTTTGAAGGAAAGAACCTTGTCGGAGTAGATATAGGAACATCATCTGTCAAAGTGATTCAGGTTCGTGAGTCTAGGCGCGGTGTTCATATGATGAAATTCGCCATAGAACCGTTGCCTCCTCAGTCTATTGTGGACGGTCACGTTATGAATAAAGCGGCAGTTCAAGACACGCTTTATAAGATGTTTAAAGAGAGTAGAATCACACAGAAAGATGTTGCACTTTCTATTTCCGGACACTCTGTTATTATCAAAAAGCTAAATCTTCCTGCTATGAAGCGAGATGTATTGGAAGAACAAATTCAATGGGAGGCTGAACAACATATTCCCTTTGATATTGCTGAAGTTGAAGTTGATTATAATATAATTTCCAAAAACCCGGATACCGGGCAATTGGATGTATTATTAGTGGCGGTTAGAAAAGAAGAAATTCAGGATCTGGTTGAGGTGGTAAGACTGGCAAAGCTTATTCCTCTGGTTGTAGATATTGACGCTTTTGCTTTGCAAAATGCTTTTGAGCTTAATTACGGTTTCAATTCGGACGAGATAATTGCATTACTCAATGTCGGTGCCGCTGTTACTACAATTAACATTCTAAACGGCGGAGTTTCTCAATTTACTAGAGATATAACCAACGGAGGTGCTTCTATAACCGAAGAAATTCAGAAACAGCTTCATGTTAGTTTTGAAGAAGCTGAAGCATATAAAGCAGGCGGAGGTCTAAACTCATCTGAGGTCGTTCCGCAGGAAGTTGACGGCATAATTTCTAACGTTGTAGACTCGTTGGCTTCTGAAATACAGCGCTCTTTAGATTTTTATATGGCTACGACAAGCAAAGGGGAAGTATCGCAGATCTATGTAACAGGGGGAACATCACATATTTCTTATTTAAGGTCTGCCGTTGAAAGAAGATCCAGAATACCCACTGTTCCTATCGATCCGTTTAGGCGAGTTTTATTTGACGACAGAAAATTTAATCGTGATCTACTAAGAGTACTTGCTCCCCAAGCTACGGTCGCGCTCGGACTTGCGCTTAGAAAGCAGAAGGAGCGAATCTAAATGATTAGAATAAATCTTCTGCCTATAAAACAGGATAGAAAGCGCGAAGCTGCTCGCAATCAAATCGTATTGGCAGTTGTGGTAATTATTGTTGAGATTATAGCCTGCGCTGTTATTTATTTTAATACCAGTAACAGCATTGATGCACAGAAAAATGCTAACAGCAATATCGAAGCTGAGGTAAAGCGAATCCAAGCTCAAATTAGTGATCATTCTACCATTCTTAAGGAAATAGAAGAATTTGAAAAAAGACAGGCAGCGATAGACGGACTACAGGAAGCCCGAGTGGGACCTGTGTATGTAATGCTTGAGCTCTCAAATATTATGAGTCGAAGCGGTCGTCCGAATATTGATAATGCAAAATATCAAGAGTTGATTCGTCTCGATCCGACAGCCGGATATAATGAAAACTGGGATTATCGCAGTTTATGGATTACGAGTTTTCAAGAAAAGACCAGAATTGTTACAATCAAGGGACAAGCATTGACACATGAGGATGTTGCTGAGTTCTTGCGAAGAATCAATCTGTCTCGCTTTTTTGTTACAACAGAATTGATTTCAACCAATGTAGGTAAACCCGACTTAAAAGCGAGCAAGGACAAAAATCTGAGCATAGATTCGGTTGTGCATTTTACAGTCAGCGGAACTGTGCGCTATCGCTGAGAACAACAGAGGTTGCAAAATGATCGCCCTTGAGCAAATTACCAAAATATCCATTAAGAAAAAATTGCTTGTCTTAATAGGTTCTGTATTGGTTGTAGGAGTTGCTTTTTGGTTTATTTACTACTCCCCCATGCAGTATGAATATGAAAAACTTAAGAAAACATATGCTAAATTGCAAAACGACAAACAAGATGCTACTCGTCGCAAAGCTGTCTACGATCAAGATAGAACACGTCGTGACGAACTAAAGGCTTCCTACGGTCAACAAATTCGCGCTCTGCCGGCTGATACAGAAATATCTTCTTTTCTTAACAGCCTAAACACGCAGGCTGAATTAGTGGGTTTGGATATTATTTCAGTTAAACCTCGCAAGGAGGAGCCGGCTCAATACTATGCGAGAATTCCCATTGAACTTAAGTTAAACGGCTCGTTTCATCAATTGGCCAAATTCTTTTATCTGGTAGGCAATTTGGACAGAATAATTAACATTGAAAATATCGTATTAAATACATCTCAAACAGCGGATTCAGGAACGATACTATCTGCTGAGGTTTTGGCTACAACTTTTAGAGCTTTAGAGGAAGAGCCGCCCAAAGAAACCCAAAAGACATCGAACAAGAAGGGCAAAAAATGACAATAGGCTTTTTTCATAAGTTCTTCTTAATTTCAGCGGTTTTGACAGCGCTTTCGTTTGTTTCGTGCGGTAATGATTCCGACAAAGAGAAATACAAGGATTTTGGATCGAAAAAGAGCGGCCCCGGTAATGCTGCAACTGAAGCTAGAAAACGGGCAAAGGAAAAACATAATCCCGGATTGGCTGCCGAAAGCGAGGCTGTTGAAGAACGTGCAATAAAGTTGCCTGAATTATCTGAGGTATCTTTTATTGTAGATTCTAAAAGGAGAGATCCCTTTTCTCCGTTCTTTGAAATTCTAGTCAAAAATGAAAAAGCGGCTATAGAAATTCAACGCGACGTAAAACTGAAAGATTATGATATTTCTTCACTAAAATTGATCGGAATAATTACAAATATCGGTGATGACAGAGCTATGGTTACTACACCGGATAATAACGGTTATGTTCTTAAGCGAGGAGACTACTTAGGTCGTCCTGATTTTGTGAAACAGGGTAATGACGGAGATCTGATACAAGTAAATTGGCGCGTTGCCAGAATTCACGGTTCGGGTAAAGAAGAAGAACGCGGCATTTATTTAGTCAGAGATGACCCTTCAAATACTCAAGGTGTAGATGTTACTCGCTTTGTTCCGCTCCATCCGACAAACTAAATCCTGTAATTTTTTTATTTTAAAAAAAATTTGGTAGAAAATTTGTATCTCCGGCACGTTCAATGTAGGATAAATGTGTACAACCAAGTACACGGCCCTACAGGGCCGAATTAGCCCTAAGGGGCCGAGGAGATGACGATGAGACGGACCGCACACAAACCGAATGAATTATCGGTGAACGGCGCTGTTACGGTAATAGCTACAGTATTGTTATTATTGCCATTTACAGTAAAAGCTGCGGCTGCGACAAACCGAATTCAGGATGTGCGCATAGCAGAAACCCAAGGGAGAACAATAGTTTCAATTGTGGGTTCTTCTAAGCCTGAGTTTACAGCATTCAAACTGAATTCGCCGACACGGCTGGTCATTGATGTGGCGCAGAGTCAAGTTCGAGGAGTGCCGTCATTAATAGATACGCAAACTAGGTTGTTAGAGGGTGTTGCTGTCTCTCAGTATTCTGTAAAAGGAGTACCTGTTACACGTATCATGCTGGGATTCAAAACTGATGCGGCTTATAGAGTAAGCATAAAGGGAAACACCTTGACTGCCACTTTAGCCGGCTCTCCTTCAGAGTTGAAATCCGATACGCAAAGCAAAGAAGTACCGAATGCTGCTGTTGCAAATGAAACAGGAAAAGAAATAGCAGCTTTGCAAGATGAAAATAAAAAATATTTGGAAAACTACAAAGCTGTTGAGGCAAAAGCTCAAAAGGCAGAGCAACAAGCAGAAAATGCCTACAAGGAGTTATCCAAATGGCAGAAGGAAGCAGCATCTGCTAAAGCGGAGGCTGCTTCAGCTAAGAATGAACAGGCAAGACTGGAAGCAGAGCTAAAAAGTGCAACAGCAAAAGCTTTAGAAGCAGAAAAACAGTTGTCCGAAGTTCGTTTGCTGGCTGAAAGCTCAAAACAGTCTGCCGTCAATGCAAAAAAAGAAATCGATGCTTCCAAAATGAGCGTCGAACAAGCTATGAAAAAGGCGGAATCAGTAAAAGCTGAGATGTTAAGGCTAAGGATGGATGCTGTTGAAGCAAGAAAAAAAGCCGCTCAAGCCGAAGAAGAGCTGACAAAGTTTAGAGAATTAAACTCAAAAACAAATCAAAATAAAAAGGCAGAAGAAGAGCGCTCGCTAACACTGGCGCAACATCAAATATCGGCAATTTCCAAACAAGCAAAAGAAGCAGAATCGACTGCGCAAAAAGAGCAAGAAAAACGCAAAAACCTGGAAGATAGGCTTTCTCTTTTGCAAAAAGAACTGGAAATAGCACGAAATGAAAATCGAACTTCTGAAGCTGCAAGACTAAAAGCCGAGGACAATGCAAAGCTAGTTCAAGATAAACTAAATGAATCAAGGTATTTCCTTGATTCTGCAAGACGAGAAGCAATGAAAGCGAAGGCTTCTCAAAATGAAGCTGCTAAAGCTTACGATGAAGCAGTAGGGCAAGAGCGAGAAAAGCTACTAAAGGTTTTAAAAGAAAAAGAAAAGGAAACTCTTGTTGCAAATCAACGCGCAGAATCAGCTCTTAAAGAAAACCAAAGAACTGAGAATGCTTTGGTTTCGGCAAAAGAGTCACTGCAAAAGGCAATATTGGTATCAAAGGCAAAAGAAGATGAACGGGTTCGTGCTGACAATGCACTTAAGGATCTCAATTTAAAATATGCAGAAGCCGCATCAGCTATGAGAGAATGGGAATCTCGCGCGTCCGAAATGCGAAGAGAAATTACTCGAAAAGAACAAGAGATTGCGGAAATTAAGCGCAAGGCACTCTTGGAAAATGAGGAAATAAGAAAATCCGGCGATCAAAAAATAGCTTTTGCCAGAGCCGCACTTTCAAATGCAGAGGCTGCTGAACGAGCAGCATCAAAGAAACTATTAAATGCGGAAGAAAAGCTTCAGCAATATTTAGCCGATGCGGAAAAAGCCGCTTTAAAAACGGCAGAGCTTGAAAAAGAACTCGTTGCAGCCAAAAGCATCATTGCTGATCGAGAACGGGAAATACGTAATCTTACTGCTGCAAAGGCAGTTTCCGACAAGGCGGCGGAGGATGCTGCTCGCGCATTATCTGAGTCGTCCGGTTCTAAAAACATGCAGGCTGCGACAACTGTAAGCTCGGTTAAAACCGGCAACGAGTCAAAGCCAAAAATGACTCAGGAGGAACAGCGTATTGCAAGATTGGAAAAGATGAAGGGCGATACAAAAAAAATATTGCTACCTGTTTCTCAAAAAACAGCTACAAAAAACAGTGATCATAAGAAGCCGGAAGAGAACGGTAACGGATTGTTGCCGACTATCTCAGCTATTGATTTTAAGTCGGATAAGGATTCTCAGAAAGTTATCATTAGAACTTCTCATCCTTTGGAGTATTCGCTCAGCACTGATCCCACAGGCAATGCATCTTTAACTTTTAAAAATGCCAAGTTAGCACCGCTTCTAGAAAGAACGCTGGATGTAACCGATTTCGGCGGAATAGTAAGCAATGTTAGTTCCTATCAAAAGGACGGGCATGTTATTGTTAAGGTTGGAGTGGAACAAGCATCCTTGTCAACGGTTGAGCGAAACCAAAATACAATAGAAGTTAATTTTATGCCCAAGGCTCAATCTTTTGCCGCCCAAAGCAAGGTGCACACACCGCTTGGAAAAAATTCAAGAACCGTAGCGGTTGAATCCGGCGAAACTTATGCGCATCCATATGAGCGCACTGCCGCCTCTGCAATAGGAGGAGGAAGTGGAAAAAAGAAAAAATATACAGGCAGACGTGTAGACCTTGATTTCAAGGATGCTGATATTCACAATATTTTAAGATTATTGGCTGACGTAGGTCATGTGAATATTGTTACTGGAGATGATGTTAAGGGTTCGGTTACTATTAGAATGAGAGATGTGGCATGGGATCATGCATTGGATATAATTCTTCAATCAAAACAGCTCGGCATGATTCGAGAAGGCAATCTAATTCGAGTTGCACCTCAATCTGTATTAGAACAGGAAAGAGAAATGGAAATCGCCAGAAGAAAACAACGTATAGCGTTGGAACCTCTGGAAACCAGATTAATCCCGATTTCCTATGCAAATGCTTCCGAACTGATGCCGCGAGCTCAAGATTTGTCATCTGAAAGAGGTAAACTGTCAGTAGATGCAAGAACAAATGTGATTATCGCTCGAGATACTAAGGATACCCTAAATCAAATTGAAGCTTTGATACGAAATTTGGATACACAGACTCCTCAGGTATTAATTGAGAGTAGAATTGTTGAAGCGACAAGTCTGTTTTCTAGAGAGATCGGTATACAATGGGGAGGAGATTTCGCGGCAAGTTCAGCTACCGGAAATCCCACAGGTTTGGCTTTCCCAAGCAGCTTGGGAATTGCAGGCGGTGCTACTGATTCAAAAACTCCTATGGAAGGACTTTCAACAGCGGCTAACGGTCAACCGAATCCCAACTTTGGTGTTAATCTGCCGGCTCCTGTTGGAACAAATTCCGGAGGAGCCTTGGGCATAACGTTGGGTTCAATTGCCAATAATGCGAATCTTAGCTTGCGTTTATCAGCTATGGAAGAGACCGGAACTTTGCGAATTTTGTCTTCCCCCAAAATACTTACTTTGGATAATCGAGAGGCTCATATCGAGCAGGGTACCCTTATTCCCTATAGTCAGGTTTCAGCGCAGGGTGTACAAACTGCTTTTAAAGAGGCGAAGCTTAACCTTACTGTAACTCCTCATGTTACCGCTGACGGATCGGTTTTGTTGAAAATGCGAGTAATGAGAGATGAGCCGGATTTTAACAACACAGGTGCGGGCGGCGATCCCACTATTCTAAAGCGCGAAGCTGAGACTGAGTTGTTGGTTAGCGACGGTCATACTGCTGTTATCGGCGGTATTTTTACCAGAAACGCAGGTACAAGCTTTAAAAAAGTTCCATTTTTTGCGGACATTCCTATCTTGGGATGGTTATTTAAAAAGAAGAGTGATTCCGACAGACGTTCGGAAATGCTGATTTTCATTACACCGCGTATTGTTAATCGCGCGGAAAGTATCGGCCGATGAAATCGGACGATGAAGGTGAAACAATGACACCGGAGTGTTATAATAAATCAATATCTCGAAGGTCTTACAAAAGATTCGGGAGGTGCACGATGCCAAAAAGTTTATCGGTTTCGGTTATTGCAGCGTGTGTTTTTTCGCTAAGCTGCGAACCCAACGAAATCAGTTTCATCATTGAGCATGTAAAGGCTCTGCCGGATCCTCCGACATGCTCTTATAGTATCAGTGATGACTTTATTCCAGGAATGACAGTTGATTTGGCTTTTATTCCGGCGGTAGACAATGCCTTCATGGTTAGAAATCAACTTATGTCCAGAGAGAACTATGACAATCTTGTTGCTGAAACTAATGGAATATTGGTGGAATACTACGACATAAAAGTTATCAGATCCTCCGATAACGAAACAGTGGGAGGATCTCAACGAATCGAATACAATTACCATATAGGTCCGGAGTCGCAAGACCTAGTGATAGCATTATCAATTCCGCCGGCCGTATCTGCTACTCTCGCAGAAGATTTCGGTTGTTTGCCCTTCAATGCCGGTAACTATCCTGAATCCAGTATGTTTCGCACTAATAACAGAACGGATAGGAGAGGAAATCCTGTTCCGAGGGGTTTGGGAACCGTGTATTCAAAAATTCAGTTCTCAGGCCATACCCAAGGCGGTTTGAAAGTAGAATCTCAAGAGTTCACCTTTCCAATCTATTTATGCTGCGGTTGCACGATAAACTGGAATAATTGCGATTCAGAATGCGGTCGATATTGTGAAAATGCCGAAAGTGCGAAAGTCTGTACTCAAGGAGTAGTGAAAGGTAATAACACCTACGACTGCCGATATGCATATCATAATTTGGGAGCTTCTTGGTTGCCGACCTCCGGAGATATGACTTGTGAAGATTCAAGCGGAAATCCAAGATCATGTACTTGTAGTGACTGCCGTTGATTCTTAATCATGTTGAAATTATCAGCAGCTCTAGTTTGTTTGTTTTTGGGAATCGCCGCCGGTTTTTTTGTTCAAAAACATATGTATGGAGTTTTTGACGGTGTCGTTATTTGGGTTTCGGCGGCAGTTGTCAGTCTATTTGTTTTTATCATTTTTTATTATCCGCTATTTAGACCTATTGCTGACATCATTTCAGATAGGCTGTCAGTTGCCGTTCATCGCGGACAGCATATTCGAGCAGGAAGCGGAGTGGATGATCTTTCCGAAAGACCGTCTTCAATAAGATGCACAATTTGCGGAGATGATTTCGGTCCTGTTTGTCCAAAGTGCTTAACAGACATGAGCCGCTCTACTAGGCATTGATATGCGACAATTTGCACGATTGTATTTGTCTACTACTTTTATTGCACACTGTGTTTTGACATCTTCATGTGCCAATGTTGACGGAACAGACCCCTATGCTTTTTATGATACCTTTACTCACCTTGAGGGAAAGTATACTTTTAAATACCTAAGCCCTCCATGGATTATGGTAAATGTTGACGGTGAAACAGATGTGCAAATTATAGCAATAGATCCGTCTTTGGATGAAATTGACACCGCCGTAGAAAGCGGACCGATTAACGCACGTTTCAAAGCAACGGTTTCATTGTGCAGAACATGTTCGGCAAGAGAAACTGCTGAGCTTGATCTAAAAAGAATATCCGGATTACAGAAGGAAGACAATGTAACGGAGCAGTTTCCCAATTGTGAGATGTCTGAATTTGTAAACAACAGCGGACACAAGGGTTTTCATATTAAGGCAATATCGGATGAGAGATATATTAGATTTGTATATATTGCCATTTCAGAAGACATGACTGTAATAATGAGGTTGGTAAGTAGGCAGAGTGTATCAGGAGACGATTTTACGTTGCTTCTGAAAGGGTTAGAACCTTTAGAGGATACAAACTGAAGCCATGACAATTAATCATTTTTTGTTATTGCTTCTTTTGTGCGCAATCTCAACAATAACGTTAAATACACAGGCTTCAGAGGTGGTATGCCCTGTGTGCGGTCAAATTATAGATGAAAAAATAGAAATCTGTCCTAATGACGGAACTAATCTCAAACTGTCAGGAAGACCTCTCAACAGCAAACAAAAAGCAGAACCTTCGGATCACTCTGCTGATTCTTCCTACCATCAAGACAATCATTCGGAGTTATCAACAAATAACGGCAAATTTCAAACACTCGGAGGATACAAGCGTCATGATGAAGGAGGATTGCGTCATCCCGGATCTGAAAAGAATTCATCCGATTACTCAGATCGTCGAAGCAGACTGCCGCACGATTCACGAACGGCAATGCCTAATCGTCGCAAAAAGACTGATGTAGGTTCTCTTCAGTCCGATAGATCTGAATCAGAAGACAACCGTTTCGAAGAATACAAAAATAAACGTGCATCGATTTGGAAAGAACGTGAATCAGCAAATTTGGATTTGCAGCAAATAGTCGAAAAACAAAAAGTGAACGCAGAAAAGATTCTTAAATACAGAGCTGCTCCTTTGGCTTCTTTGGGAATGCGATTGTTTTTTCTGGGTGAAGACGGGCATGCCGGTCCGGTAGCAGGAGCAGAGATTGACCTTCATGCAGCTCGTTCCATTTTTAGAGCAGGTATTTCTACGCTAATAGGTGTAAGAACGTTGCCTAATAGGAACGAAATGGTTTTTCTAGAAGGATTGTCAGCTGGAATACAACTCCCCCAAAAAGTATCACCATTTATTATCGCCAAAGGCGGTATTGGAATGATGGCGACAAATCGGTTCGAAACAGCTCAGTTTTACTTACTGACAACTATCGGATTTGAAGGAGGCATTGATATTTGGTTTTCAAAATCCCAAACAGCAGTTTCTCTTAGTCTAGGATTTATGAGATGCACAGTTAACGATGCATACTGGCATAGTGTAACATATAAACTATCTGTAGGATTTTAGCGTTTCTCTATTAACCTTCATATTTTTTTTCGAGAATTGTTAGTTCTATTTATCCGGTTTTATTGCCATTTTTAGCATGCCTTTAAAACATTCTTGAGTATATTATTTTGTGCGCTAAAATGTTAAGCGATTTTGAAAGATTCATTGTAACAGGAGATAAAAATGACAAATTTCACAAATTGCAATTCTAACTTTTTTAAAACGTATATGCTAAATATGGTGTTTTTTAGTCTGTTGTTGGTTTTTTCAGCACAGAACGTTTTTGCTCAAGAGTTTGATACCGAACTTGACGCAGGAAGCGACGCCGACGCAGATGCAGATGTTGATACTGATATTGATGTTGATGCTGATATAGATACTGACATAGATGCGGACACAGATGCGGACACAGATGCAGATGCAGACGCAGATGCAGGAAGCGATAGCGATGTAGACGCAGATACGGACACAGATATTGATACTGACACAGACATTGATGGCGATACTGATGGCGATACTGATACCGATGCCGATGGCGATGTAGATGGCGATACAGATGTTGATACCGATGCTGATACAGATGTTGATACAGACACCGATGCAGATGCAGGTAGCGACACTGATGTAGATGGAGACACTGACACTGATGTAGATGGAGACACTGACACTGATGTAGATGGAGACACTGACACCGATACCGATGCAGATGCAGGTAGTGACAGCGATACAGACACTGATACAGATACGGACACTGATACGGATACAGACACCGATACGGATACTGATACAGACACCGATACGGATACTGATACAGACACCGATACGGATACCGATACAGACACCGATACGGATACCGATACAGACACCGATACAGACACCGATACGGATACTGATACAGACACAGATACGGATACTGATACGGATACTGATACAGACACCGATACGGATACTGATACAGACACCGATACGG
>CAYWLQ010000139.1:13501-15505 GCA_964458775.1 uncultured Myxococcales bacterium
CTGATACAGACACCGATACGGATACTGATACAGACACCGATACGGATACTGATACAGACACCGATACGGATACTGATACTGATTCTGACACTGATGCCGATGCAGGTAGTGACGGTGATACCGATGCAGATGCAGGAAGCGACGGTGATACTGATGCAGATGCAGGAAGCGACGGTGATACTGATGCAGATACCGACACTGATACTGATACCGACACTGACACCGACACAGATACAGATACGGACACAGATACCGACACGGACACTGACACAGATACCGACACAGATGCTGACACAGACACTGATGCTGATAGCGATACAGAGACGGAAACAGACGGCGGAGACGGCGGAGACAGCGGAAGCTCAAGCTCTTGCGGATGTGTTACAGCCGGAGCTTTAGAAGGAGCATCTTTGATTAGTCTCTTAAAGGCACTTCTTTAAACTTTAGATTTTCTTTATAAATCCAATTAAACTCAATAATTCAAAAGCAATTTATCCAATAATATCACATGTTTAATTTGGGTGTCGTATACACGTTTGTATTTACGCAGTGAGGAAGTCGCTCATTATTTAGACCGGACAATAGATTATCAACAGCCATATGTGCCATCGTTGATCTAGTTGCATAACTCCCGCTGCCTATGTGAGGAATGATAAGGCAGTTTGGCAGGTCAAATAGCCTATGATTACATGGAAGAGGTTCCGGTTCAGTAACATCAAGGGCTGCAGCTGAAATGATTTTATTTTTTAGTGCATAATATAGTGCGTCATTATCAACACATCCTCCTCTTGCGGTATTGACCAAAACGGCTGACGGTTTCATTGCTGAAAGAGTTTTGCTGTTTATAATTTTGCGAGTCGAATCGTTAAGAGGCACGTGCAAGCTTATAAAATCAGAGCACCTGATAAGCTCATCAAAACTGACACGTGTGGCTTCTTCAATTTCGGTTCCTTGACTGTGATTTGATGAACAATAGATTACATTCATTGAGAAACCTCTGGCTCTTCGAGCTACTGCTTGGCCTATTCTTCCCATTCCTATAATCCCAAGGGTTGAACCGTATAAATCCCAACCAAGCAAGAGAGATGGGGACCATGCACGAAAATCACCGCTTCGGCATAATTCGTTTCCTTCTATGATACGACGTGCACCTGCTGCCAAGAGAGCAAACGCGAGGTCAGCTGTAGTCTCGGTTAGAACTGAAGGTGTATTGCCAACTGGAATTTTTCTTCGAGAAGCCTCTTCTATGTCAATATTATCAAAACCGACAGCATAATTGCTGATAACGCGCAGATTCGGTGCTGTATCTAACAGTTCTTTGTCGACACGATCAGTCAGCAAAGTTAGCAACCCATCTTTGTTTTTCGTACGATCAAGAAGTTCTTGCCTTGAAGGCGGAATGTCATCATTAAAAATATCCACATCGCAAACTGATTTTACTCGCTCCAACGCATTGCCGGGCAGGTTTCTTGTAATAAACACTTTTGGTCTCATTGCTTTCCTTTCTAAACACGGAAAATAGATAAAAAAAACAGATAAACAAATTAAGTTAAAAGCAAATTATGCACAAATATTTACAGACAGTTGACCTTAAACACAAAGTCCGCGTACGCTGTGTTTGATGTTGTTGGAACTGAAAAGACCGATTGTTTTTTTTGATATTGAGTCAACAGGACTTGATCCTGAATCAGATAGAATTGTCGAGTTGGCTGCTGTTAAGATTTTTCAGGACGGAACACGAGAAGAAAAGTGTAAACGTTTTAATCCTTTAATACCTATTCCCAAAGAGGCATCGGCGGTTCACGGCATTACAGATGCGGACGTTAAAAACGAACCTCCATTTTACAAAGTTGCAAAGGGAGAATTCGGTATTGCCAGTTTCTTTCGGGCATGTGATCTTGCCGGATTCAACATAATCCATTTTGATATTCCGATGCTGAAAAAAGAGCTTGAACGTGCAGGTGAAATTCTTGATTTGACTGATGCTGCAATTGTCGATGTTAT
>CAYWLQ010000140.1:0-2201 GCA_964458775.1 uncultured Myxococcales bacterium
AAGAGAAGGCGGACGTACAGTCGGCGCCGGTGTTGTCGCAAACATTATTGAGTAGAGAACGCGGTAAGTAGGGAGGTTGTCAAGTGGCAGCTGGTAATAGAATAATTATTACGCTTGAGTGCAGAACATGCCATGAGCGAAATTATACGACGACAAAAAACAAAAGAAAGACACCTGGAAAGCTTGAATTTAAAAAATACTGTTCCAGATGTCGTTCTCATACACCGCACAGGGAAACCAAGTAGTTTCGGCTGTGGGTGGAGAAAGATTTCTTTTGAGAAAAAGGAGCATTGCTTCTAAAGGCCAGTAGCTCGAACGGTAGAGCGGTGGATTCCAAATCCATAGGTTGGGGGTTCGAATCCCTCCTGGCCTGCCGACAGCGAATGCCAAAGAATGTAACGGATTAACAATGAGTGAGAACAAAGAAATATCGGCACCGGCAACGGTTATGGGGCTTACAAAATATATACATTTTGTGTATTTTGTAGGCACTCTGGTAGTCGGGTGGTTGTTCGTAAAAATAACTGAATCGGTGTGGACCTCTTTGAATCTGGCTATTACCGCAGTTCCACCTCCAAGTAATTTTTTGGCTATATTAATAGGCGGAGGCACTGCAGTTGGTTTGGGAATTTATTTATGGCGACATCCCAAGGTTAATCCGCTTGTCGGAGAAATTGTTGCTGAACTCTCAAAGGTTACTTGGCCGAATCGAAAGGAGCTTTCAGCTTCTACCGTTGTGGTTATTGTTTTGTCCGTGATTGCGGCAATTATACTTGGTTTGTTTGATTTTTTTTGGGCATGGGCAACAGATCTCATCTATCACACCAAATAGGGCAGGCAGATATGAATTGTCGCTTGTTGTTGGGTTAGGAAGCCGGAAATGACTATGAAATATTATGTTATCGTCACTTATTCTGGCTATGAGAATAAGGTTAAATCATCATTGGAAGAGCGAATTGCAAATGAAGGTATGACCGAGTTTTTTGGAAAAATTCTTATTCCGACTGAGACTGTGCAAGAAGTTGTTAGGGGCAAAAAAAGAATTGGTGAGAGAAAGTTTTTCCCGGGATATATTTTTGTTGAAATGGAATTAAATGATACTACTTGGCATCTGGTTAAGAATACTCCTAAGGTGACAAGTTTTGTAGGAAATTTAAAACCGACACCTGTGCCCGATAGAGAGATAGAAAGTCTGCTCAGCCAGATGGAAGTTGGCGCTGCCAAGCCGACTCAAATAATACGATTTGAAGAAGGCAACGAAGTAAAAGTTATAGACGGTGCTTTCGCAGGATTTTCCGGAATTGTGGATACGGTGAAACCGGAAAAACAAAAGGTAATAGTTTTGGTTAGTATTTTCGGCCGTGCAACTCCGGTAGAACTTGAATTTACGCAGGTTGAAAAAACGAGTTAAGCAAATACTCTATTTTAGGAAAAGACTATGAAGAAAATAGTAGGTCAGATTAAATTACAGGTTCCGGCGGGCAAGGCAAATCCTTCTCCTCCTATCGGACCGGCGCTCGGTCAGCATGGCGTCAACATCATGGAGTTCTGTAAAGCTTTTAACGCCAAAACTCAGATTTCAGATTATATTTCCTCAATACGCCCTGATTTACTTATTCATATTGGTGAAGTTTCCGGTGATTATTACAGTATATGCTGATAGAAGTTTTACTTTTATAACCAAGACTTCTCCGGCAGCAAGACTGATTTTGAAAGAAGCCAAGCTGAACAAAGGTTCGGGAACACCGAATAAGGATAAAATCGGCAAATTAACCAGTGCTCAAATTAGACAGATTGCAGAAGCCAAAATGACTGATTTGAATACAACATGCATTGATTCTGCGATACGTACTATTTCAGGTACCGCAAGATCGATGGGTGTAGAAATTATAGATTGAGATAGTTACAATCAAGAGATTCGATTTAAACTCGAATCCGTTACCACGTTTCCGATTTTTCGGAGCATGGGAGGCTGTAAGCCGATATGGGACACACACCAAAAAAAATGCAAGCTGCTAAAGCTAAAGTTGACAGAATGAAATTGTATTCTGTTGCTGATGCTGTGGCAAAGGTAAAAGAGTCAGCTTATGCAAAGTTTGACGAGACTGTTGATGTAGCGGTAAAGCTTGGAGTAAATCCTAAACACGCTGACCAAATGGTTAGAGGAGCAGTGGTTTTACCTAACGGTTTGGGCAAGACGG
>CAYWLQ010000140.1:2211-15345 GCA_964458775.1 uncultured Myxococcales bacterium
CAGGCGAAAAAGGAAAAGAGGCTCTTGATGCAGGAGCAGATTATGTGGGAGCTGAAGACCTCATAGAGAAAATTCAGGGCGGATGGTTGGAGTTTGATTCTGCAATTGCTATTCCTCCAATGATGGCCAAGGTTGGAAAAATCGGAAAGATTTTGGGAACCAGAGGCTTAATGCCGAACCCTAAAGTTGGAACTGTAACCATGGATGTGGGAGAAGCAGTCAAGCAAGCAAAGGCGGGGAAAGTTCAGTTTAGGGTTGAAAAGGCCGGTATTGTTCATGCACCAATCGGTAAAGTTTCTTTTGACCAAAAAAAGTTGGAAGAAAACCTTGAAGCTTTGATGGATGCATTGCTGAAGGCAAAACCCGTTACGGCAAAGGGAACATACGTAAAAGGAATTACCGTTTCGTCAACGATGGGCCCCGGCGTTAAAGTTGACCCTCAACTGGCGCAAAATTAGGAGGCTGTTTTGGAACGTACACAAAAAGATATTCAGGTAGATGAAATCAAAAATCGTTTCGGTAAGATGGCATCTGCTATTATGACGGATTTTAGAGGAATCAATGTCGAAACTCTTAATTCTCTAAGACGTGAATTTGATAAAGTTGACATTGAATATAAAGTTGTAAAAAACACCCTTGTAATGAGGGCTATCGGAGAAGAGGACTATGCTGAAAAGCTGTCGGGATATATGGAAGGTCCTACAGCAATTGCTTGGTCGTATGAAGATCCGGTCGCTCCGGCAAAGGTAATTGCTGATTTTGTCAAAACCAACGACAAATTGAAAATTAAATGTGCTGTTTTGGACGGCCAGGTTCTGTCTGAAGCACAGGTAATTCAGTTATCAAAAATGCCCGGCAAAAATGAGCTTAAGTCTCAATTGCTTGCTACATTTATGGCTCCGGCACAGACAATGGTTCGACTGTTGGCTGCCGGACCGACAAGTTTTCTGTATTTGTTGAATGCTAGAAAAAACGCTTTAGGCGAATAGAAGAACGAGAATAATACAACCAAAGACCGAAAAATTAATGGTCTATTAACGATGAGGGAGAAATACAATGGCTGATATAACCCGCGAACAAGTTGTCGATTATTTGAGCAGCCTGTCGGTTATGGACATCGCATCTCTTACAAAAGAGCTGGAAGAAAAATGGGGCGTTTCTGCAGCTCCTGTTGCAGTAGCAGGTGTTGCCGCTGTTGATGCCGGTGCTGCGCCCGCAGAAGAGAAAACAGAATTCGATGTCGAATTGACAGATGTCGGTGCAAAGAAAATCAACGTTATCAAAGTTATCCGTGAGATCACAAATCTCGGTCTTAAGGAAGCAAAAGATTTGGTTGAGGCTGCGCCGAAAATGGTCAAAGAGGGTGTTTCTAAAGACGAAGCTGCGGATATCAAGAAGAAACTTGAAGAATCCGGAGCAACAGTTACTGTTAAATAGAGACGCGGTGCTGCCTCTTGAGGGACAACGGACGTCTAGACCGAATGTGTGTTTTCGGGTGTAATCCCGAAACGGGGAACGCAACATCGTTACCCGGTCAGTATCTTCTATTACTGGAAGATTCTTTTTCGTAAGGGTCGAACCTGAAGGGAGCGCCAATGATATCCACAGTTCAGGCGAACTACCGACATAGACAATCGTTTGGGAAATTAAAAAAAGTGGTTAAAATACCACACCTAATCGAGATTCAAAAAACTTCATATGATAAATTCCTACAAGCCACTGTTCCTTTAGAACAGCGACAGGATATAGGATTGCACGGTGTCTTTTTAAGTGTATTTCCAATACCTGATTTCAAGGGCACCAGCGAATTGTCTTATCTTGGTTACGTGTTAGAAAAGCCCAAATATGATGTAGAGGAATGCCGCCAACGGGGTATGAGCTATGCAGCACCTATAAAGGTTACTGTTCAGCTTGTTGTTTACGATACTCCTGCAGAAGAGGGCGAGGAGCCGATTGTCAAGGACATTAAAGAACAAGAAGTGTTTTTTGGTGAGATTCCCTTGATGACCGAAAACGGAACCTTTGTAATTAACGGCACAGAGCGGGTTGTCGTCAGCCAGCTTCATCGTTCTCCAGGCGTTTTCTTTGACCATGATAGAGGAAAAACTCATTCATCCGGCAAATTGCTTTATTCTGCCAGAGTTATTCCTTATCGAGGATCATGGTTGGATTTTGAATTTGATCATAAAAATATTATCTATGTTCGAATTGACAGAAGGCGGAAAATGCCTGCCACGGTTCTTCTTCGTGCGCTTGGGTATAATACGCAAGAGTTGTTGAATTACTTTTATGAAACAGAAACAATATTTTTTGAACCTCAAAAGAAATTTAAAAAGAATATTGTTTATAGTTTGCTGGAAGGACAGCGAGCAACGAGAGATATAAAGATTGACGGCGTTGTTATTGTAAAGAAGAATAGAAAGTTCACAAAAAGCTCAATTCGAAAGATGAAAGAAGCTGCTCTTGAGACTCTTCCAATGGATTTGGCGGAGGTAGTCGGAAAGATAGCAGCAGAAGACATCGTTGATGAGTCTACAGGTGAAGTTCTTCTTGAGTGCAACGAAGAATTGACAGAATCGAAACTTGAAAGACTTCGTGATGCTAAAATTAAGTCTATTAAGGTTCTGTTTATCGACAATCTTAACGTCGGGTCATATTTGAGGGATACTTTGGTCGCTGACAAGATTGTGACAAAAGAAGAGGCGATAATGGAAATCTATCGTCGCTTGCGTCCCGGAGACCCGCCTACAGCAGAGACCGCTAATGCTTTATTTGAAAATTTATTCTTCAATGCTGAACGGTATAATCTATCAAAGGTAGGCCGTCTAAAGTTGAATTATAAGTTTAAAATTAATGAACCGCTGGAGCTGACAACTCTGACTCCGCGGGATATTATGGAAACAGTACGGCATTTAATAGAACTTAAGAACGGACGCGGAATGGTTGATGATATCGACCATCTTGGAAACAGAAGAGTTCGTGCCGTGGGCGAATTGATGGAAAGTCAATATCGTATCGGTCTTGTAAGGATGGAGCGCGCGATTAAAGAAAGAATGAGTATGAGTCAGGAGCTTGATACCCTGATGCCTCATGATTTAATCAACGCAAAACCCGTTAGCGCCGTTGTAAAAGAATATTTCGGTTCCAGTCAGCTTTCCCAGTTTATGGATCAGACAAATCCACTTTCTGAAGTTACTCATAAAAGAAGGTTGTCAGCCTTGGGACCTGGAGGTCTTACTCGGGAGAGAGCAGGATTCGAAGTTCGTGACGTTCACGCTACTCACTATGGACGAATTTGTCCTATTGAGACTCCTGAAGGACCGAACATTGGTTTGATTGCGTCCTTGTCAACTTTTGCTAGAGTAAATGAATACGGTTTTGTGGAGACCCCGTACAGACAGGTGGTCGACGGACGAGTTACTCAAGATGTTAGATTCTTCAGCGCATTGGAAGAAGAAGAACATTATATTGCTCAAGCAAATGAACCCTTTGATGAAAAAGGTGAGTTTTTAAATACTTTAATATTATGCCGTCATAATGGAGAATCTGTGATGGCAATGCCTGCGCAAGTTACTCTTATGGATGTTTCTCCAAACCAGCTTGTATCTGTGGCGTCTTCTTTAATTCCGTTTCTTGAACATGATGACGCAAATAGAGCTCTTATGGGTTCAAACATGCAGAGACAGGCTGTGCCGCTTCTTCGTTCGGTAGCGCCGTTGATCGGCACCGGAATCGAAGGAAAAGTGGCGAGAGATTCCGGCGTTACGGTAGTAGCTAAACGTGACGGAATCGTTGAATCTGTTGATGCTACTCGAATAGTAGTTAGGGCAGAAGGCAGAGGCGGCGAGTTTCCTGATATTTATAATTTGATTAAGTTTAGACGTTCTAATCAAAATACCTGTATCAACCAAAAGCCTATTGTTATGCCGGGTATGAAGGTCAAGGCCGGAGAGGTTTTGGCTGACGGTCCTGCTACCGAAAAAGGTGAATTGGCGCTTGGACAAAATGTGCTGGTAGCCTTTATGCCTTGGGGCGGTTACAATTTTGAGGATTCTATTCTTCTTTCCGAAAGACTGGCAAAGGCAGATGCATATACTTCAATTCATATTGAAGAATTTGAATGCATTGCTAGAGACACGAAACTTGGAAAAGAGGAAATTACCAGAGATATTCCTAATCTTGGTGAAGAAACCCTGGCCAACCTCGACGAGAGCGGAATTGTACGTATAGGAGCAGAGGTAAAACAAGGCGATATTCTTGTGGGCAAGATTACTCCTAAAGGTGAAACCCAGCTTAGTCCCGAAGAAAAATTGCTGCGTGCAATTTTTGGTGAAAAAGCCGGCGATGTTAGAGATTCTTCTTTGAGAGTTCCTCCGGGTGTTTCAGGTACGATTATTGATGCTAGAGTGTTTTCGCGCAGAGGCGTTGAGAAAGATGAACGTGCACGTCAGATAGAGGAAACCGAGAGGGCTAAACTCGAAAAAGATATGGCGGATGAAATAAAAATCATCCGAGAGTCTGCATATCGACGTATTAGAAAATTGCTCGAAGGCAAAATGTCTACCGGAAAACTGGTAGATGATAAGGGCAAGGTTCTTATCGCTAAAGGCGTCCAAATAGAAGATTCAGTGCTTGAAGAAATTCCTCGCAAGTATTGGTCTCAGATTCCTGTGGATGAGACACAAGAGCAGATTATAGAGATTGTAGAATCGCTTAAAGCTCAGCAGGAACTGCTTGAAGAGGCGTTTAACGAGAAAATAAGTCGCTTGTCAAAGGGCGATGAGTTGCCTCCGGGTGTTATTAAATTAGTTAAATTGTTTATTGCAATTAAGCGAAAAATTTCGGTAGGTGATAAAATGGCCGGTAGACACGGGAACAAAGGTGTTATCAGCCGTATTTTACCAGAAGAGGATATGCCTTATATGCAGGACGGAACTCCTGTTGATGTGGTACTTAATCCTCTTGGTGTTCCTTCTCGAATGAACGTGGGTCAGGTTCTTGAAACACACCTTGGTTGGGCAGCCAGAGGATTTGGAAAGAAACTGGAATATCTGATTGATGAGAAAAAGGCAGAAGTTGAGGAGATAAGGAATGAATTGAAAAAAATCTTCTCTACTCCGTCAGCTTTAGAAATAGTTGAGGCTTTAGAGCCCAAAGATGTGATTCGCTTTGCTGCTCAATATCGTGACGGCGTTAGATTTGCTACTCCTGTTTTTGACGGAGCTTCTGAGGATGAAATCAAGAAAACGCTTGAAGTTGCGGAATTGCCCAAATCCGGACAGACTGTTTTGTTTGATGGAAAGACCGGAGAGGCTTTTGACCAGGATGTCACGGTAGGTGTTATGTATGTATTAAAGTTACATCACTTAGTCGATGACAAAATTCATGCTAGATCTATAGGTCCATATTCTCTTGTAACGCAGCAGCCTTTGGGCGGAAAAGCTCAATTCGGCGGACAGCGTTTGGGAGAAATGGAAGTGTGGGCTATGGAGGCATACGGTTCGGCTTATGGGTTGCAAGAGTTTCTTACAGTCAAGAGCGACGATGTTATGGGTCGCACCAGGATGTACGAGTCAATTGTTAAAGGTGAGCACATTTTGGAAGCCGGTTTGCCGGAGTCTTTTAACGTTCTAATCAAGGAATTGCAGAGCCTATGCTTGGATGTTCAACTTGTTGAATCCGGAAGCGCTGCGGCAATGCAATCTTTCCCTGAAGAGGCTGAGCCGCAGGCCTAGAGCCTGAAGGGGTATATTATGAAGGACATCTTCAGCTTTTTTGACAAACCCAAAGATCCGTTGAGTTTTTCCGCTATTCAGATTTCATTGGCGAGTCCGGAACAGATTCTTGAATGGTCTCACGGTGAGGTAAAAAAGCCCGAAACCATCAATTATAGAACATTCAAACCCGAAAGGGAGGGTTTGTTCTGTGCCAAGATTTTTGGACCGGTAAAAGATTATGAATGTAATTGCGGAAAATACAAACGCATGAAACACCGCGGCATTGTCTGCGAGAAATGCGGTGTTGAGGTAATACAGTCAAAGGTGCGTCGTGAGAGACTGGGGCATATCAGCCTTGCTACACCTGTGGCACACATATGGTTTTTAAAGAGTCTTCCTTCTCGTATCGGTGCAATTTTAGATATTACGCTGAAAGAACTTGAGCGAATTCTCTATTGCGAAAACTATGTAGTGTTAGACCCCAGAGAAACTACTCTTGAAAGAGGGGAGATTCTTACCGAAGAGCGCTACTATCAATTGTGCGAAGAGTATGGATATGCTTCTTTTGATGCCGGTATGGGCGGAGAAGCTATTCTTAATCTTTTAAGAGATGTAGATGTTGTCAGCTTGGCAGAGGAACTTCGCGAGGAAATGAAGAAAACCACCAGCGAAGCCAAACGGAAAAAAGCTACTAAGCGACTAAAAGTTGCTGAGGCATTTAAAGAATCCACAAACAAGCCGGATTGGATGATGCTGACAACAATTCCGGTATTGCCGCCTGATTTGCGTCCGCTTGTTCCGTTGGACGGCGGCAGGTTCGCAACTTCGGATTTAAATGACTTATATCGTCGTGTTATTAATAGAAATAACAGATTAAAGAGATTGTTAGAGCTTAACGCACCTGAAATCATTATTCGCAATGAGCGAAGAATGCTTCAAGAGGCCGTTGATGCTTTGTTTGACAACGGACGAAGAGGTAAAACCATTACAGGTCCCAACAAGCGTCCGCTGAAATCTCTTTCAGATATGCTCAAAGGAAAGCAGGGGCGCTTTAGGCAGAATCTGCTTGGTAAACGAGTTGACTATTCGGGACGATCAGTAATCGTGGTGGGGCCGGCTTTGAAGCTTCATCAATGCGGTCTTCCCAAGAAAATGGCCTTAGAGTTATTTAAGCCTTTTATTTACAATAAGCTCGAAGAACGCGGCTACGTTACTACTATAAAGAGTGCTAAGAAACTGGTCGAAAAAGAAAGACCGGAGGTTTGGGATATTCTTGACGAGGTGATTAGCGAGCATCCGGTTTTGCTTAACCGAGCTCCTACATTGCATCGTCTTGGAATTCAGGCATTTGAGCCGGTTCTAATCGAAGGCAAAGCCATTCAGTTGCATCCGTTGGTTTGTACCGCTTTCAACGCTGACTTTGACGGCGACCAAATGGCGGTTCATATTCCGCTCTCTGTGGAAGCTCAGATGGAAGCGCGAGTTCTCATGATGTCTACTAATAACATCTTGAGTCCTGCACACGGCAAGCCGATTATAAATCCGAGCCAGGATATAGTTCTTGGTGTCTATTATATGACCAGTATTCGTCCGTTCTCTAGAGGAGAGTATCTTCCCGGTTCTAAGGGGATTGAAAGCCTTGTGGGAATATATTCATCAGTCAAGGAAGTGCGCATGGCTTATGATGCCGGTGCCATTGATTTGCATGCGGAAATTAGGGTTCGTATGGATGGAAAACTGGTTACAACTACGGTGGGTAGGGTTCTTCTTTATGAAGTAATACCTAAAGGAATTCCGTTTAGTGCAGTTAATAAAGTTATCGACAAAAAAGGACTTTCTCAACTGATTGACCTTTCCTATCGAAACAGCGGTAACAAATCGACAGTTCTTCTTGCTGATCATTTGCGAAATACAGGCTTTGAATATGCGACAAAAGCCGGTGTAAGTATTTGCATGGACAATATGGAAATACCTCTAGCCAAGGCTGTCCTTCTTGACCAAGCTCAAACCGATGTGGAAAATGTAATTCAGCAGTATCAAGAGGGTTTGATCACAGACGGTGAGAGATATAACAAAATTGTTGATATTTGGGCGGCTGCTTCTGATCAGGTCGCCGATGAAATGCTCAAACAAATTAAAACCTCGGAAATCCAGAATACCGAAACCGGAGAGAAACGTACTGTAGGAAGTTTTAATCCAATCTTCATCATGGCGGATTCCGGAGCTAGAGGCTCAAATGCGCAGCTTCGCCAACTTGCAGGTATGCGAGGTTTGATGGCCAAACCGTCCGGTGAAATTATTGAGACACCAATCACCGCAAATTTTAGGGAAGGTTTGTCTGTTGCTCAGTATTTTATTTCGACTCACGGAGCCAGAAAAGGTTTGGCTGATACTGCTCTTAAAACCGCAAATTCCGGGTATCTGACTCGTCGTCTCGTTGACGTTGCTCAGGATGCCACCATTACCGAATACGATTGCGGAACTTTGGACGGTATCGAAGTGTCTCCCTTGGAAGAAGGCGGAGAAATTATAGAGAAACTCGGTGAACGAATTCTTGGTAGAACAGCTTTGGATGATATTTATGACCCGTTTACCGGCGAGATGTTGGTTGAAGCAAACGACCTGATCGATGAAGACAAGGTACGTCTTATTGAGAATGCCGGTGTTACTCGTGTAACAATACGTTCGGTGTTGACCTGTCAAACTCAACGAGGAATTTGCGCAAAGTGCTATGGACGAGATTTGGCAAGAGGATATCTGGTTAATATAGGAGAAGCAGTAGGTATTATTGCCGCTCAATCTATCGGTGAGCCGGGTACTCAGCTTACAATGCGTACTTTCCATATCGGCGGTGCTGCAAAACGCGGTAAAATTGAACAGTCAAGGTTGGAAGCGAGCCGTGACGGTACTATTAGATTGCACAACTTGGCAGTGGTACAAAAATCGGACGGTCAAACAATTGTTATGGATAGACACGGTGAAGTTTCGCTCGTTGATGAGAACGGTCGAGAGCATAATTACGGTGTGGTTTACGGTGCCAATTTGTTCGTCAAGGAAGGACAGCATATTCAAAGAGGAACCTTGATGGCGGAGTGGGATCCGTATTCTATTCCATATATTTGCGAAGTTTCAGGTCGGGTAGGTTTCGGTGATGTTATTGAGGGCGTTTCAATGATGGAAAAGTTGGACGAAGTAACCGGTCTTTCTAGAAAGGTTATTGTTGAGTCCAAAGACCCTGAGCTTCGTCCTAGAGTTTCCATCAAAGATGAAAACGGTGAGACAAAAATGGTTGGAAACGTTCCGGCCAGATATCTTTTGCCTGTTGATGCCAATATTACCGTAAACGAGGGAGATTTTGTTGATGCCGGTGAAGTTCTGGCAAAAATTCCCAGAGAAACAACAAAAACAAAAGATATTACAGGCGGTTTGCCGAGAGTTGCAGAGCTTTTTGAGGCAAGGAAACCCAAAGAGCATGCTATTATTTCTGAAATTGACGGTACTATTTCATTCGGTAAGGATACCAAGGGCAAGCGAAAAGTAATCATTACTCCTGAAGTAGGAGAACCTAAAGAGTATCTAATCGCCAAGGGCAAGCATATTGCAGTCAAAGAGGGCGATTATATCAAAGCAGGTGAACCGCTTATGGACGGTGCCGCTAATCCCCATGACATATTGAGAGTTAACGGTGAAAAAGCTCTTGCCAGTTATTTGGTGGATGAAGTTCAGGAAGTATATCGACTTCAGGGTGTGTCCATTAACGATAAACATATCGAGACAATTGTTAGACAAATGCTGCGACGGGTTACTATTAAAGATGTAGGCGATACCACTTTTCTGGCGGATGACAAAGTTGACAAGACAGTATTTCGTACAGAAAACGAGCGTGTTTTGGCCGCAGGAGGTAGACCGGCTACAGCAGAGGCGTTGTTACTTGGCATAACAAAAGCCGCTTTGTCTACTGAGAGCTTTATTTCCGCGTCATCTTTCCAAGAAACCACCAAAGTGCTTACAGAAGCGGCGGTTTCCGGTAAAATGGACGAGCTGACAGGACCTAAAGAAAACGTTATTATGGGAAGGCTCATCCCGGCCGGAACCGGAGTGCCGATTTATCATGATTTAACTGTTCGGATTTCTGATACGGGCGGAGCAGTCCAAGAAATTTCTGATGAATCCGAATTTGATGATGCAATAAGCATCACAACTGCTTGACAAATTGTTTTTGGTCGTTTATGACCGGGCGCCTTTGGTAGGATATACCTTAGGTAAAATTGGAAAGCGAAGAGAATGCCGACGATAAATCAATTGATACGCAAAAAACGCGTAAAACAGGTCGCCAAAAATACAGCACCGGCGCTGAAAGCATGTCCCCAAAAACGGGGCGTATGCGTGCGTGTGTATACCTCAACTCCCAAGAAGCCTAATTCGGCTTTGCGTAAAGTGGCCAGAGTACGTTTGACGAACGGAATGGAAGTAACAACCTATATTCCGGGAGAAGGTCACAACCTTCAGGAACACTCAGTTGTATTTATTCGCGGAGGTCGTGTTAAAGACTTGCCGGGAGTTAGATATCATGTGATTCGCGGAACAATGGATGCTTCCGGAGTTGAAGAGCGGCGCAAAGGGCGCAGCAAATACGGCGCCAAGCGCCCGAAGAAATAGTGAGGAGTTAGATTATGCCTCGTCGTCGTGAAGTTCCAAAACGAAAGGTTCAGCCGGATCCTAAATATAGGAATCGGATGGTATCCAAGTTTGTTAATAAACTAATGTATGATGGTAAGAAGGCTGTTGCTGAGAGAATACTCCACGGTACCTTCGACATCATCGAAGTAAGATATAAACAAGATGCGATGGATGTCTTTAAAAAGGCCATTGAAAACGTCAAGCCGAAGCTTGAGGTTAAATCTCGTCGCGTCGGCGGTGCAACATATCAGGTACCGGTAGAAGTACGAGCGAACAGAAGACTTGCTCTCGCAATGCGATGGATTATTAATTATTCTCGTTCACGAGGAGAGCACACAATGAGAGAGCGACTTGCGGCAGAGCTGGTAGACGCTTCTCAGAATCGCGGTACTTCTATAAAGAAGAGAGAAGACACGCATAAGATGGCAGAAGCAAATAAAGCTTTTGCACATTATCGCTGGTAAACTCAAATAGTCCCAAGCAGCTTCCGGCGGGTGCTTTACGCGCTGAACGATGCCGGTTTGTAGCTTTGGCCGCTAAATAAGTATTATTGCAGGCGGCAGGGAGATGTTAAGGTGGCTAAACGTGCCTCTATAGGCCAGACCCGGAATATCGGGATTATGGCCCACATCGACGCCGGTAAAACTACTCTCACTGAGAGAATTCTATTTTACACAGGCGTTTCCTATAAAATCGGAGAGGTTCATGAAGGAACCGCTCAGATGGATTGGATGCCCCAAGAGCAGGAGCGCGGAATTACTGTAACCAGCGCGGCCACCACTTGTTTCTGGAAAAATCATAGAATCAATATCATTGACACACCCGGGCACGTCGATTTTACAATTGAGGTCGAAAGATCTCTCAGAGTATTGGACGGCGCGATTTGTGTATTTGACGGCGTTGCAGGAGTTGAGCCGCAGTCTGAAACAGTGTGGCATCAAGCAGATAGATATCGAGTACCCAGAATTTGTTTTGTAAATAAAATGGATAGGGTCGGAGCTGATTTTGAGCGTTGTGTGGAGATGATTAAAGATAGATTGGGTGCTCGTCCCGTAAGAATGCAGTTGCCGATTGGATGCGAAGATAGTTTTGTCGGTGTTATTGATCTAATAGAGCAAAAAGCTGTCTATTGGGTAGAAAATACCAACGGTGCGGAATACTACTCGGAAGATATTCCGGAATCGATGTCTGATGAAGCTGCTTTGGCGAGAGAAGAGCTGATTGAAGCGGCAGCAGATTTCGACGAAGAAATTATGGAATTGTATCTCGAACAAAAAGACCTTAGCAATGAGATGATTGTTCGTGCGATAAGGCGCGGAACTTTAAATAACCAAATTGTTCCGGTTTTCTGCGGTACAGCATTTAGAAATAAGGGCGTTCAGATGGTGTTGGATGCAGTGGTGAATTATTTGCCTTCACCCATTGAGCTTCCTGCAATTGAGGGAGTTCATCCGCATACCGGTAAAACGGAAAGCAGAAACGCTGATCCGGAAGGTTCTTTTTGTGCTTTGGCTTATAAAATTCAAAACGATTCTTATGCAGGGCAATTGGTTTATTTTCGAGTTTATTCGGGAACGGTAGAAGCCGGCAAAACAGTGATGAATGTCGGAAAAAATAAGAGAGAACGGCTAAATCGATTGCTGCAGATGCATGCAAATAAAAGAGAAGAGCTAAAGCTTGCAAGTGCAGGTGATATTGTTGCTGCTGTCGGTCTTAGAAATACTGCGACCGGGGATACTCTTTGTGACGAAAAATTTCCTTTGTTATTGGAGAGTATTACAGCACCTGAGCCTGTAATTTCTATTGCTATAGAGCCGAAAACTGCAGCAGATCAGGAAAAACTCGCTCAAGCGTTGGAAAGATTGACGCTTGAGGATCCGACTTTTGCTGTTAAGGTAGATGATGATACAGGACAAACTCTGATCAGCGGTATGGGCGAATTACATTTGGAAATAATTGTAGATCGCCTCCGACGAGAGTTTAATGTTGAAGCAAATGTGGGCGAACCTAGAGTCTCTTTTCGCGAAACAGTTGTTGATAATGCTGAGGCCGAAGGCATTTGTGATAAGCAAATGGCAGGAAAAACTCATAGAGCACAATTGGTTTTGAGAGTATCTCCTGGTGAAAGAGGTTGCGGCAATATTTTTCAGAATAATGCGGAACAGTCTGAAATTCCAAAAGAATTTCATTCTTGTATTCGCGATGCTGTTTTGGGATCGCTTGATTCCGGAGTTCTCGCCGGGTATCCGATGGTAGATATTTGCATAACTTTAATCAAAGGAATGCATTATGATGTTGACAGTTCTGAACTTGCTTATAAAATCGCTGCCTCGATTGCCCTTAGGGAGGCGATTCGAAAAGCAGGACCGAAGCTTTTAGAGCCGGTTATGGCCGTGCAGATTGTTTGTCCCGAAGAATTCATGGGTGACGTAGTTGGAGACATTCAAAGAAGACACGGGAAGGTAAAGGGTATGACGCAAAGAGGTGTTTTGCAGGTAATTGATGCTGAGGTCTGTTTGAGACAGATGTTCAATTATAGCAATGCTCTTAGAACTGTTACGCAGGGACGAGCATCATATTCTATGCAGTTTGGGTTTTTCGATTTTGTTCCCGAACAAATAGCAAAAAATATTGTCGGGTAATGGTTTGATATTTAATAAAATAAGCGCTGAAATAGCGCAGATATAAAAGGAGCTTTGTCATGGCGAAGGAGAAATTTGTAAGGAATAAGCCGCAC